>CAIJLM010000090.1 GCA_903821495.1 uncultured Chthonomonas sp.
AGAGGTCGGCTTTCGCTAAGAGCTCCTCAATAGGCAACCCGATGGCTTGAAAAAAGTCTGCAGCGATGGCTTCAAGGTCTTTATTCGCAAAAAACCTATCGAGGTTGGCTTTACCCGGTTCAGGGCTTTGGAAGAATCGGTTGTGGTGATGCCAAGGGCGAATCGCCTCTTGAGTTGTGTCGAAGCGGGCGGCGAGGTTTGCGTCTAGCGCATCGCGGAAGGCGTTCCAAAGAGGCTCGCTCTTGGCGGCGAGGTCGTCGAGTTGCTGAAACAGCCGCTCTTCGGTCAACTCTTGCAGTTGGAGGCTCATCACGTAGTAGTTCTCAAAGCCGAGACTGGTCGCCGCCTTGTTTCGCATTCGCACGAGTTCCAGTACGCGCTCAGATACCGCCCGCCCCACCTGCTTGCTCGCCTCCCATGCCTGCTTGCGGAGCGTGACATCGTTCGATTCGTCGAGTATCTTCTCAATAGCGTTATCGCTGACCGCTTCGCCGCAGATAACGCCCCGGTAGATGTTGAAAGCGTCTTCAATCTCTACGGTCAATGCGATAGTCTTCTCCATCAGTTCCGCGGGAATCTGGTTTTCAAGGTAGCCGTTTAGAAGCAGTTTGTGTTGACGCGCCAGCGAGGGCGAGTCGATGGCTTCCTCATCAAGGCTCTTGAGAAAGGCGTAGTCATCAGGGTTCGCATAGATACGCGCAAAGCGAGTATTGAGGTATGTAACCTTCTCGCGCACAGCGTCGCTACTCGTGGTCTGCATCTCCCAGTTAGCAATCGCAGTTTCACGGGAGAGCGGCTCAATGGTCGCAAGGTGAGTCTCGATAAACTCTTGTAAGGCGATAGAGGGGTGCATATTGGCTCCTCATTGGATTTTAGGATTTTTCAAGGCAACGAGTCCCTTGTAGGGACTCGTCAGGCTAGATATTTTACCTTATTACGGCTGTTTTGGGGGGTTTTGGTTCCAGAATCGCATATTTAAGCGAATGATGCAGGAGAATAGAAGAGCATGAGCCCATCACCACGATTTCACCGTTGATGAACTCGCTTTTCGTTTCGGCGGCTTCCTCACGCTCGCAGTACGCCTGTGTTTTGCTGTAAACAACCCTACGCCCTCCAGATAAGAGTAGCCCTACCTCCTACTTCGATTCCGCAAGATGCGGACTTACTTGGGCGTGAACGATGTGCCGCACCCGCAACTACGCGCCGCATTCGGGTTCGACCACTTCCAGCCGCCCTCAAGCAGATTCTTCACCGTATAGTCCAGTTCGACCCCTTCAAGAAACTGCGCGCTCTTCTTGTCTATAATAACGCGCAAGCCATCCTGCTCATAAACTTGGTCGCGCTCTGTAGAAGCCTCCTCGAAACTCATCACATAGGAGAGACCGGAACAGCCCCCGCCCTTAACTCCCATGCGAAGGTAGAGGTTAGGATTCCCCTTTTTGCGGAGTAGGTTGTTTATCTGAGTGACCGCAGTAGGGGTCAGGCTGACGATGGGTTTTATCGCTTCTTGTATCATATCGTTGTTTTCCTTGTTGGCGAGACGCTATAGTCTCTATTATGACACAAATAGAGAGGGAGGGGAGTCTGCGCTCCCCTCCCCCGCCATCAGAACTCCCCAAAAGTGGACATATTGGGGCCCGTAGACTCCGCCTTCGTAATGCGCCAATCCATCGCCTTAACAACCCCCCAGAGGCGCGGAACCTCCACTCGCTTCAGGTAGAGGATGATATGCGCCTTATAGTCGTCCGCCGACATCCCGCCCTGCTTGTTCTTCACGCTGACATCAAAGGCGAGAGTCGCGGCTAGATTGCCTCCATCAAAAGTGATTTTCTTAAACTCCGGTGTCAGGTCGCCGGAACCCTGAAAGGCTCGCGCCAGAACCATCCGTAGCTGTTCGCGGTTCATCTCGGCGTATTTGCCTTCGGGGCTAGGAGCCATCGCCTCCATTATCACGCCTACATTTTTCTTTTCTACGGCGGACTTCATCTCATTGAGCATGGTCACCGCCTCATCCTTTGTAATTCTCTCTGGCGCGGAGCGCGAAGCGAGGTAGCCTATCACCAAAAGTACGCTTAGTAGCCCAACGGCTCCTAGCGCAACTATTGAACTCTTCTTCATAGTGTGAATCTCCTTAATTGGGTAGAGTGTTCCCGTTTCTAACGGGATTTTCCTTGCTTATCAGGCATTTTCCAGCGAATAAAGGCTACTCGGTTCGATTTCACAAAGATAAGGGAACCAATCGCTACACAAATACGCTCTACAACTATAGAGACGTTCTCATTTCGGAAAAAGAGCGCCGTTGTGTGAACCTTTCCCCTCTATTTTCCAACCAACTATATGTAGGCTTCCGAAACCGGTATGGATTTCGTAGCCCTACTTGCAGAGAAAGAAAAGAATCTGACGCTATGGCGACCGGGAACGATAGAAGACTGGTAGAGCGAATCTTGTCCGGGGACAAAGCGGCGTTTGGAGAGATTCTCGACGCGCACGAAGCCCCTGTCTATCGCCTTGCCCTACGCTATACAAACAGCGTGGCGGATGCGGAAGACCTGACGCAAGAGATTTTCCTCGCCGTCTATACGAGCCTTCCTAAGTTTCAGGGGCGCTCCGCTCTGGGAACATGGGTCTACCGTGTCGCGCTGAACCACTGCCTAGAGTTCCAGCGCAAGCGCCGCGTCGTTAGCGTGCCTATTGAAGATAGTTTGATGTTGAGAAACGACGACAGGCAGGCAGACCCTGTAGAGTTCACGCACCAGAAACAGCTCGCTCGTCAGGTAGAGGACGCGCTAAATAGCCTCTCCCCCCTGCACCGCGACGTGGTGGTTTTGCACGAACTGCAAGGGCTAACCTACCAAGAGGTAGCCGACGCGCTCGATGTTCCGGTGGGAACCGTAAAGTCCCGCCTCTCGAATGCGTTTCGCCGCTTACGCGATAGGCTTTCCGCCTCGATGTGCGAAGGAACTTCCTAATAATGAAACCTAAAACTCCCCAGAATACGCCTCCCCCCGCTTTAGCGCGTTGCCCTGAAGCCGTTCAGCGCAACCTAAAAGCCTACACGGATGGCGAGCTGAAAGCCTTCGGAAAGTGGCGCGTGGCGCGTCATATCGCTAGTTGCGAATCCTGCCGCGAGGAGGTAGTCTGGTTGAAAAATTTTACGCAGGAGCTTCGCGAACAGAAATCGGCGACTCCCCGCCCTGAATTGAGGGCGCGTATTCTCGCCAATCTGCCCGAAACCCCTTCGCCCGCCTCAATGCGCCCAACCAGCGCCGTCAGAACGCCCCTATTAGCCCCCCGCTACGCCATAGGAACGGCGGCTATCCTACTTGTGGCGGCATTCGGCGGCGCATTCGCTCTGAATCAAATGGGGATAGGACGCGCCGGAATAACACAGGCGCAAGCGGGCGCGGCTCTACCACAGCCACCCCATACCAAGTTCACTCCCGAACCCAATACCGCGCAGAGACTCGTTCTCCCGAACGACAGCGAACATATTAACGAGAAGGCGGAGGCTCTCTTCCAAAAGAAGATGCAGAGCGTTGCGTCTAAGCCGCCTATCGTGAAGATTCCTCCCGCTGCCTTCGATGCAACGGAAGCGACTGCGGACACGCCGAATATCCAGTTTACGCCCTCCGAGCGAGCGAAAACGGAGGCTTACCTGCAACAGATGACGCAAGCGGTTCAACAGATGGGGGGCGCAGTGGAGCATACTTCCGCAAAATCCCACACTGAAAAAAGAGAGATGAGCGACTCCTCTACTCTTCTAACAATACGTATTCCTGCGAAACAGGTTGAGGAGATGTTCCATAGTGTACGCCACCTCGGAAACTTCTCAAAACTGCAAAAACCGCATGGAGGCGGAAAGCCAGCTCCGCCTAGCGTAACCGACCACTCAAGCCGCCCTCAGATGCGCGTGCCGTTTCCCGCAAAGGGCGATGAAGACCGAAATCTTACGCTTACCCCCGATAATCAGGGCTTTGTGACGCTTCATCTTGAGGTGAAGCCGAACGCCCCAGAGGGAAATAGATAGTCCCCTCTATACCGCTGTATTGCTGTATGTTGTTTGTCCCCTGATATTTACTACG
>CAIJLM010000091.1 GCA_903821495.1 uncultured Chthonomonas sp.
AGAGAGGGAGGATTTTTTCTGTCCGTGTCGAACTACTACCTCCAAGATATAAGATTAGAACTGCGACCCGATAATGCGTAAAAACAACCCGCAACCCGACCTTGCTTTAGACCCCGCAACCGAAGAACACCTGACCGTTTCCGCGATGGAGCAGTGGCTCTGGAGCGCCGCCTGCGTGATTCGCGGGGCTACCGACGCGCCCAAGTTCAAAGACTTCATACTCCCCCTTGTCTTCTTCAAGCGGCTCTCCGATGTCTTCGATGACGAGATGGCGGAGCAGATAGAGGAGTACGGCGACGCGGAACTGGCGCAGGAGGTTATCGAAGCAGACCACGCCGCCGCCCTGAAAGACGGGCGCAAGCCGATTCTGCGCTTCTATATCCCGGAAGCGGTCTCATGGCGCTCCGTTCGCAACCACGCCGCCGATGGTTCGCTGGGTGAATTTCTGACCGACTGCCTCCGCGAAATCTCGAACCTGAACCCCGAAGTCAAGGGCGTTCTGGACGTGAAGGACTTCAACGAGCGACAGGCGGGACAGCGTAGCCTCGACGATGAGCGGCTGGCGGCGCTTATCGAAATCATCTCACGGCACAGGCTGGGGCTGAAAAACACGAAGCCCGACGTATTGGGGCACGCCTACGAGTATCTGCTTCGCAAGTTCGCGGAGGGGCAGGGGCAGAGCGCGGGCGAGTTCTACACGCCTTTCGAGGCGGGCTTGCTGATGTCGGAACTGGTAGACCCCGCCCCCTACTCCACCATCTACGACCCGACCTGCGGGAGCGGCGGACTGCTGATTAAGGCGCGTATCGTCTTCGAGCGCAAGCATCCCGATAAGAGAACTCAAGCGCCGCGCCTCTACGGGCAGGAACTGAACCCCGTCACCTACGCGATGGCGAAGATGAATATGGTTCTGCACGACTACAGCGACTCGCAGTTCGCTATCGGCGACACGTTCCGCAATCCGGGCTTCGGGGCGCAGGGCGCGGGGCTGCAGCAGTTCGATTACGTGGTGGCGAACCCGATGTGGAACCAGAAGAACTACACCGAGGCGTTTTATGAGACCGATTCGTGGAAGCGGTTCACGAATGGCGTTCCGCCCTCCAGTTCCGCAGACTGGGGCTGGGTTCAGCACATTCTCGCCTCGCTAAAGGAGGGGGGACGGGCGGCGATTGTTCTGGACACGGGCGCGGTTTCGCGGGGTTCGGGTAGCGACTCATCGAACAAGGAGCGCACGATTCGCAAGAAGTTCGCGGAGGACGATTTAATTGAGGGCGTGGTTCTCATGCCGGAAAACCTGTTCTACAACACGACCGCGCCGGGCATTATCCTGCTTCTGCGGAAGGGCAAGCCGGAGGAGCGCAGGGGACAGACCATTCTGATAAACGCCTCGCAGTTCTTCGTGAAGGAGAAACCCAAAAACGTTCTTACACCAGAGGGAGTCGTCGCGGTTTCTGAGGTTTTCGAGCGCTGGGAGACGCGGGAGAAACTGAGCCGGGTGGTTACTCTGGAAGAGATTCGCGCTGCCGACTACAACCTTAGCCCGTCGCAGTTCGTGGAGGTGGGGGAGCGCATGACGCACCGCCCTCTCTCCGAAATCCTTGCGGACTTGGATGACGCGAAAGCGGAACGGGAACGCGCCGACGCGCACCTGTCGGGGGTATTGGCGAGGTTGGGACTGGCGGGATAGTAAACGCGCAAACCCCGCAACGAACGCGCAATAAACCCGCAATATCCGCCACAAACCCGCCAAATACGCCGTATGGCAGAATCAGCATATAGGATTACCTCCCTTCGCAAGTAGAGACGGGGCGCGTAGGCAATGCGGATAAATGAGACAAATAGGACATTGAATGTGCCATAAATAGGACACTCCTGTCTCTATCAAGGCGAAAGGCGTAAC
>CAIJLM010000092.1 GCA_903821495.1 uncultured Chthonomonas sp.
TATCCTACACTCTTTCCCTACACGACGCTCTTCGATCTGTTTTCAATGCGCTCAATTCTGTGTTGCGGAAATGCGTCATTCCATGCTTTGAGGTTCAAAACGAAGGTGTTGAAGCCTGATTTCCACTGTTTGCCTCGGCTTGTAGGAACTAAACAGGCTTTTCGCATTTTGTCGGTTAGGTTGTCCAAATCGGTTTCTGTTAGCGCTTCCTGAGCAATGAGTAGGAAATACGTAATTGGCTTGACGGGAGGTCTGCCGTCAAGAGTAAGATATTGAAATGTGGAGGCGAGTTTCGCGCAGACAACTTGTTGAAAGAATACGATGTCTGTCTGAGCGTAGTCTTGCGCGTTTTCTCGCTTATGCGGCGGTATTTCAGGATTATCGGGGTCTTTGACCTCTATAAACCATACATGGCTTTCAAAATCGACCATGAAGTCCACTGATTTTATGGTTGTTACGCCAAGTTCTCTACGGCTCTGTTCGATAGATTTGTCGATATGTTCGCACGTTCCGCCATCGAACGTAAAGCGCAACCCGCCTTCCACGCACACGCTACTCATTTCACACCGCCAAGCGATTTTTCTAAGCCTTTATGGTAGACCTGCGTGTATGCATCCGAGATAGGGTTGGGTTCAATACCGAGATAAGTTTCGGCGGGGGTGGATGTAACGCCTTTTTCGCTCTTTTTCAGAGCGAAAAAGCGTAATTGTTCCGCAGTTTTCGCTTCTAAGTCAAGTTCTTTCAGAAAGACGTAACTGTGCGTGGCGAGGAAAACCTGAGTTCCGAGTTCGGCGAGTTTTAGCAGGGTTTTCGCGACTAAACTTATGAGGAGGGGGTTTAGGTTGGCTTCGGGTTCGTCCCACACGAGAACGGTGTCCTTGCCGATAAGCCCATTTTGCAATAAGAGCCAGATAAGCGCGAGTTTTCGGTGTCCCTCTGCGATGAGGGGCATCTCTATATCGTTGATAAAGAACTCTTCACCGCGAATCTCGACTGTGCCGCCTATGACTTTCTCTATTTCGTCGGCAAGTTCCACGATTTCCGCAGGGAGTTCGCGGAGAGCGTTTAGGTAGGCGTTTTCTAGCATTTGCGGGTAGTAGGCTTCATACGAGATGTAGCGTTTACTGTAGAGCGAGAGGAAGCCGGGCGCGTTGGAAAGGATTTCTTTTGCAGGGATGTAGACAGCGGATATATTGGGCGACCATCGTGCATCACAATACGTAGTGAGGTTGTTGGGGTTATGAATAGTACAAGATAACTCTATACCATCCCATATCGCTATTATTATTGCGTCCTGCTGTCCCGTGCGAATAAGCCGCCCTATACTACGCCCAAAAGTTCGGAAGTTTGCGCCAAGTTGCAAACGGAAATCATTATCTACGTTTTTCGCGTCGAGCAGGGTGTATATCACCTTCAATATATGCGTTTTGCCTGTGCCGTTTTCGCCTACGAAGACGTTCACGCCCGGAACGAACTCTAGTTGGAGGTCGCTAAAGCAGGTGAAGTTTTGAAGCCGTAACGATTCGAGCATGGCGATTATCCTTGAGCGAGCAGCGTTTTGGGAACTTGGCGCTTAACCTCACCCAACCTCTCCTAGCCCTCAACCCCTGCCCCTTCTCCCAATTCTGGGAGAAGGGGTGAATGCACGGATGGCGGTTTGAGATTAGAAGCCTGTGCGAAGGGTTCCAAGTTTGGGGCTTGTGTGCATTTTGGGGGGGGCTTTCGCGGTTTCGTACTCCGATAACCCTGAATTCTTACTGAGCGAGCAGAGTTCCAACCTCTTGAACGACGCTTATCGTCTTCTCTATGCCTTCCGCATCTACGTCGAGGTGCGTGACGAGGCGGATACGGCGCGGCGCAGTATTTGAGGCAATAACGCCCCGTTTCGCCATCTCTGCGACGAAGGGCGAACCAAGAGCCGTTGTGTCAAAGTATATCATATTTGTCGGGGGGGCGTTGTCCACAAGGTGAACGCCGGGAACGTCGGCGATACCCGCCGCAAGTCGCTTCGCGTTGGCGTGGTCATCCGCAAGGCGTTCGATGTTGTGTTCGAGCGCGTACAAGCCTGCCGCCGCAAGAATACCCGCCTGTCTCATTCCCCCGCCTAGCATCTTGCGCACTCGCTTTGCGCGTCCGATAAACTCGCGGCTACCGCAGAGTACGGAGCCGACAGGGCAGCCAAGCCCTTTGGAGAGGCAGAAGGTGACCGTATCGGCGCACGCCGCGTACTCACGGGCGGAAATACCGGACGCGACCACCGCATTAAAGAGCCTTGCGCCGTCGATATGCACTTTTAAGCCGTGTTCTTGCGCGATGTCCCACAACTCCTTATGCACGCTTAGAGGAATAACGACTCCGCCTGAGCGGTTGTGTGTGTTTTCGAGGACGAGTAGGGCGGTTCCGGGACTGTGCAGGTCTTCAAAGTGGATTTTTGAACGAATGTCGTCGGGGTCGGGTATGCCTTTATTGGCGCGAAATTGGCGCGTTAACACCGCCGCGACAACGGCGGGAAGTCCCGCCTCATAGAGCATAGAGTGCGCCTCGCCATCCAGCAGTATCTCGTCGCCGGGGTTGGTGTGGGTTTTAATAGCGATAGAGTTGCTCATTGTGCCGGACGGAACGAAGAGAGCCGCCTCTTTGCCTAAGAGTTCCGCGCTGACCTCTTGAAGGCGGTTAATCGTAGGGTCATCGTCATATACATCGTCGCCGACCTCCGCCTCCGCCATAGCGCGTCGCATTTCGGGGGTAGGGCGCGTAATCGTATCGCTTCTCAAGTCTACTATAGTTTGCAAGTCGAGCGACCTCCTGTTAGGTCTAAAGTTGCCAAAGTCAATGCTTCGCCTATATTATGCTTCAATTGGGCGGTATTTCCGAAGCGTACCTACGGAAGCTGGAGAAATTTAGTTGAGCAGTTGACAAAACGAGATAAACAGTGTATAATACAGATGTCTTCAAACGATTTTGGATACCTTATTTGTGGTTCGTCTACCCCGTGTTGTCCGTTCTCCCTGCGCTATCTCATATACCCTTTTTTTCATACAAAAGAAAACAA
>CAIJLM010000093.1 GCA_903821495.1 uncultured Chthonomonas sp.
AAGCCTATTGTTATAGTAATTTTAAGACCTATTAAAATTTTATTGACGGATGAGGCGATAATTGACAAATATGCCACGCAATGTTGCAATACAGTATACATTATCCCACTTGTTTCTTTGAGGGGGCGCTGAATCGCCTCAACGCCCCCTCTCGCCTCACTCGTCCGAGAGCGCGAACGTTACGAACATATCTCCGCTCTTCGTTCCCAACTTGCCGCCTCCCCCCGCGCCGATGGTCACATACTGCTTACCGTTCACCATATAGGCGCTAGGGGCGCAGTAGCCTCCAAAGGGCAGTTGATACTCCCAGAGAGTTTTGCCTGTCATCTTGTCGAAGGCGTGGAACTTCTCGTCCTTAGTCGCCGCGATAAAGACTAAGCCTCCCGCCGTGACTAGAGTCCCGCCAAAGTTCTCCGTGCCAGTGGGAGGTATCCCCTTCGCTATCAACTCCGGGTAGGTTCCCAAAACCACCTGCCATGCAAAAGTCCCCTTGCTCACGTCGATGGCGGTCAGATTGCCCCAGGGGGGCTTAATCGCAGGGTAGCCGGACTGGTCTAAAAAGCGGTTGTAGCCGTCGAAGTTGTAGTTTCCCTTACCATCGGGGTTCATTTTGGTTATCCAAGGCACGTTGTTCGTATTCACATAGAGCAAGCCCGTCGTCGGGTCGAAAGAGGCGCCGCTCCATGTCGCCCCGCCATGAAAGCCCGGAGTCGTCACTGTTCCTTCGACTGTCGGAGGATAGTACTTCTTTCCATACCGCAGTTTTTTCAGCCGCTCTTTCACGTACTGCGTGGCTTCGGGCGAGATATTGGTCACATCTGCGTCCGTAAACTCAAGACGCGAGAAGGGAGGCGGCGCAACGGGTTCCGGCTGAGTGGGAGAGGCTTTTTCGCCCGGAATATCAGAGGCGGGCGCAGGAACCTCGCGCACGTCAAAAAGAGGCTTTCCGGTAACGCGGTCTAGTATATAACAGAAGCCCGTTTTCGTGACCTGCGCCACTGCGTCAATTTTCTTGCCGCCCCGATTCACCGTTATCAGCACAGGCGGACAGGGGTTATCGTGATCCCACAAATCGTGATGAACCGTCTGGAAGTGCCATAGGTACTTACCGGTGCGTGCATCCAGCGCGAGAACGCAGTTCGCGAAGAGGTTCGCGCCCTTTCTATCCGCGCCGTAGAAGTCGGAGGTAGCGGAACCTAGCCCCGCGAAGAGAATTCCGCGCTTCGCGTCAATCGTGTAGCCCGACCATGCGTTCGTGCCGGAGCGGTCTTTCCAGCTGTCCCCCTCCCATGTGTCGTTTCCTATCTCTCCGGGGCGTGGAACCGTGTGGAACTTCCAGACCTCTCTCCCTGTGCGAACGTCGAAGGCGCGAACGTCTCCGGGCGCTCCCGGCTGAGATTCTGAGTTGATAATGCCTACTACCACGATGTTTTCAAAAACGGCGGGCGCAGACGTGACTCCATAGTTTAGCCCCGTGATGTCGCGGTCTAGCCCTTTGCGGAGGTCGAGCGTTCCGCCCTGCGCGAAGCGGCTATCCAGAGAACCCGTCTTCGCATTCAAGGAGATAAGCCGACCATCCGGCGTGCCCATCAGAATACGCCGTTCGCCACTGGGCTTGCCGTCTGACCAGTAGACGACTCCGCGATTCACGCCGCCCGAATGGGTGTCGTAACGCCAAATCTCATCGCCATTCGCTGCGTTCAGCGCCACGATTTTGAGTTTCGCCGTCGTGATGTACATTACGCCGTCTACCACAATAGGAGCGCACTCAATGGTCGAACCACCCGCCCCTTCCCCCATGTCGAACGTCCACGCGACTTTGAGTCTCTGCACATTCTTCGTGGTTATCTGTTTGAGCGTAGAGAAGCGAGCGCCGCCCTTATCGTTACCCACATTCGCCCAGTCTTGGGAGGTAGCGCGGTCAACCTGCGGGGCTTTTCCTCCCCCTCTCCCCCCGCCCTCTCCCCCGCGAGCGGGAGAGAGGGAGCCAATGAGCGTAACCGGAAGGGGGGCATTATGTATTAGGCGTATAGCCGTACTCTTCGGCGCGGACTGTAGCGACTTTTCAAGCGTCCAAGGGCTACCGTTACGGAACAACGCATTCTCCATGAGAGAGGTCGGCGGGTCGAAAGTCAAGTTGGGGCGATGTAGCGCCCACAGGCTTCCGCGCCGTATGAGCGCCCCTGCGCGACGCACGGATACGTCAGAGTGTCCCAACACCGTCTCAAAAATGCGCCCCTTGCCATAGCGGTACGCCCACGCCATAGGCTCATCTCTGCCCGTCTTTTTGGAGTGCGCTACGGCGAGAGGCTCTGCCGATACCGCTCCCTTCTGATTGAAGTAGAGTTCGTCCTGCGTCTCGAAAGGCGCAAGCCCCTGCGTAATGGGATGACGCGCGGCGATAGGGGCGACAGTGAAGGGCGCGTAAGCGTCGTGCCCGCTATCCGCATCGTGCATCCAGGAACGCGCCGCGATTTTTGTGCGGAACTCCGTCCACTCCGACTCCTTATTGGGCAGGGTGTAGTTAAAGCCGCTGGCGGCGAAGTGAACGAGTGTCAGTCCCTTACCCCGCTTGAGGTAGTTGACAAGGTTCGCCTTTGCAGGTTCGCTCAAGCCTTTTCTATCCCAGTTGTTGTAGTTTAATACCAGTAGTTCGTAGTCATCAATTTTACTGGTAGCGAGGTCTTCTATGTTCTCGGTCACATCCACCGTCAGGCGCGGGTCTTGCTCAAGGGCGAGAATAAGCGCGGCGGTGGTTGTGCGCCACTCGTGCGCGGGGTGGTTATACCCCGTCAGAATCAGCGTCTTGATAGGGGCTTCTAGTTTCGAGGCGACTCCCGCCTCTGGAATCTCCACTCCCGCCGTCCAGACAATCGCGTTGAGTATCATCTTGCGGAAATCGGGGTTCCACCAGTCCTTATAGAAGTGCCCGCCCGTAAACCCAAAGCCGCGCCCTCCATTCTTGCGTTGCACCGCCCAGCCTACGGGGTACTGTTGCGAGGTGTTGGGAGGCTGTGTCGTAATAATAGGGGTCACGCGCTCATCGTTATCGCGGAAGCGCATATTGTAGTAGAACTCTTCGGGTTGCGTGAAGGGATGCACTCCCCGACAGATAGGATGCTCCGGGTTGGGAAGCGCGGTCTCCGCGTTCCAAGTTTGAATGGCGGAATACCAGTGGTTCGGCGTGTTTCCCGTCTCGTAGTCGAAGTAGCCGCCTACCCACTCGGTTATCTTATCGTGTAGCCTATTCGCGTGAAAGGTAGACCAGTGGAACATCACCACGCCGCACCCGCGGTTCATCTGCTTTTCGAGGGTCTTGAGATGGTCGCCAACGTAGAGGGGGTGGTCTGCTTCACGGTGGTCGCCTCCATCTGTCACAAAGACAATAGTGTCCGCCGTATCGAGAATGGAGTCGTCCGGAACCCACCCCTTGAAATAAGTCTCTGTATGAAGGCCTTTGAGGTTGGGCGACGTGTCTAACAGCTGCTTAATGAGTATGACGCTCTTTTCGTACTCGTGGGCGTACTTGTCGTGTCCAGTAATAGCGCCCGCGATGAGAACGATACGCCTCTCTTTTTTTAAGTGGCTGGCTTCGCTCATGCCGCCTGTCAGCAGGAGGCAAAGCCCTATACTAATCGTCTTAACCAGAGTAGTTCGCATGAATACCTGTCTCCTTGTTAGCCGCGAAGGGAAGCGGGTAGGGTATATTTAAGGTTGGAAGTTCTTAATAGTTCAACTTCCGATTTTTTGTAGGAAATTCCTGTCTAATTGGCAGAAAAGGGAGAAAAAATTCGTCCGATGAAGGCAAGTTCTCGAATTAACTGGCGTGCAGGTCTTTTTATAGGAGCGTCTCTCCTCGCGGCGCTACCTGTTGTCGCGCAAACGCCCCCCGCCAAAACCACTCCCCCCCCTCAGATGCCCCCCGCTGTTCGGCAAGCCGCCGAGCAGTTTGATAGAGCCATAAAGTTTCAACGGGAGCGCAAAATTCCGCAGGCGATAGCCGCGTATATCGAGTATATCCGACTCGGCAAAATCGCAAAGGTAGCCCCCAACGCCATTGTTCCCGCCTACTCGAATATGGCGACGCTCTACGGCGTGCAGGGCGCTACGAAAGAGCAGGCGGAGGCGCTTCGCGAACTCCTCAAACTCGCCCCTAACAGCGTCGGCTCTCTGGCGGACTTAGCGAACATCGACATTACGCTAGGGCGTTTTGAGGAGGGCAAGGCGGAGGCGGAGCAGGTTCTCAAGGCGAAGCCGAGCGCCCCCATAGCGGCGGCGGCGCGTTTTACGCTGGGGCTGTACAGTTTACAGAAGGGCGACCTGCCCAAAGCCGAGCAGGAGTTTTTGCAGTCCTCCAAACTGTCATCCGCCAACGCGCAGACCTTTATGAACCTCGCCATTGTCTACGCCCGCGAAAAGAGGATACCGTTGGCGCTGGCTTCGGCGGAGACCGCCCGTAAAATCGCGCCGAAACTGCTTCAACCCTACATTTTTCTCGCTTCGTTCTACCGAGAAAGCAAAAACTTCGCGAAAGCGGCGCAGGCTCTGGACGGCGCTATAGGCATCGATACCCAAAACCCCCGACTGCACTTTGAGAGAGCCTTGCTAGTACAACAACTCGGCGACTACCCGACAGCCCTCAAAGGCTACCTGAAGGTCATTGAGTTGGAGCCGCAAAACGCCTCCGCGCATCTCAATGCAGGACAAATCTACTACGGTATCCAGAACTTCCTCGCCTCGAAACTACAGTATCAGGAGGCGGAAAAACTCCTCCCTAAAGACGCGCGCCCCCTTGTGGGTATGGCTCTCTGCGAAGCGCAACTCGCCATGAACGAACCCAACTATATCAAACGCCAAGAGGTGTTCCGACGGGCGGAAGCGGTGTTGGCGAGCGCGAACGTCCTCGCCCCCGGTAGTCCTCTTGTGCAGGACGCTCTACTCTACCTGTACGAACGCTCCAACCACTTTGAAGAGGCGCAAAAACTGGTTCAAAAGCGGCTAGACAGAGAGCCGGACAACCTTCAACACTACAGCGCAATGGCGCGGGTATTTCGGGCGCAACGACGCATGGACGATGTGGTAGCCCTATGGAAACAGTATCGCGTCCGCAAGCCGAACGATACCGCCTCCTACTCCGAAGCCGCCGACGCTTACGAACTCTCCGGCAAGCCTAAAGAGGCGATAAAGGAGTGGGACGAGTATCTCCTCAAAAGCCCTAAAGACACCCACGCGCTCCTGCAAAAAGGACGACTGCTTCTCTCAACACAACAGTTCAGCGAAAGCGAAAAGGCGTATCAGACCGTTTTGAGCGTTGAGGGAGAAGCCCAAACCACTCCCAACGGGCGTTCGCTTGGCGAGATACGTAAAGTGGAGGCTCTGCAAGGCTTATCGAAAATCTGTAGACAACAGCGTAAGTACATAGAGGGCGCAGAGTATCTCGCAAAAGCCAAAGCGATAGACATCGCCCACTCCAAAACAAGCTTCGTGCCGCCAAACACCGACATTATGCGAGACTTGGCGGGTCTCTACGCGCTGGCGGGTAAGACGCAAGAAGCCATCCGCGAATACGACGACCTCTCGCTCTACCCCCCAAACGAGGTATCCGCGCTCAAAGAGGCGGCGAAACTCTACGATTCCCTAAATAATGTAGAGGGGGCGCGTAACGCCTATCGCAGAGCCGCGAACTACTCCAAAGACCCGCTCTCGCTCCTACTAGAGGTGGGAACGCTCTATCGCGAACGACAACAGTACGCCAAAGAGATTGTGGAGTACAACGCTCTTATACCCAAATACGCTAAAGAGAGTCGTCTACACCTTGCGCTCGCCTCCGCCTACGAACTGCTTCAGCAGGACGACAAGGCGGCTTCCTCCTACCGCGCCGCGATAGCGCTCGACCCGAAACTTCCCGCGGCTCAAAACCACCTTGCGACAGTCTACACGCGACTCAAGCGTTACCCGGAGGCGCGTGGCATCTACGAACGGCTTCTTATCGCGCAACCGTATCAAGCCCAGTACTACGCCGACCTCACACAGGTCTATGTGGCGGAGAACAGGCGCCCCGACTTCTTTGTATGGCTACAGAAGAGATTAGAGGCGAACCCCATAGACGACACGCTTTTCGGCTTTTTCTATGAGGAGATGGAGCGGCAGAAAGGCTTTGACGCAACGCTCAAGTATCTCGACGATTTCACAGCGCAACGCAAGACGAACCGAAAGCTACTCGAACTCTACGCGACAACTCTGCTAAATCACTATCGCAACGATAAGGCGCTACAGATAAGGCAGGGGGTAGCGGACGCGAACCCGATGGATATTCCCGCGCAGATGGCGGTAGTGGAGGCGCTAGACAAGAGCGGTAAAAAAGACGAAGCGACTAGCCGCCTCATCGCGCTTTCAGAGAAAAAAGACCTCTCAATAGATATTCGTATGGGCTTCAAGCGGCAGTTGGGTATGCGCCATCTTGACGAGAGAAAACCAGAGAAGGCTCTTCCCTACCTTATTGAGATTGCGAAAACCACGCGCAACGATTTTCAGGTGGTGGCGATTGTGGCGACGATGCTGGAGAAGGATGGGCGCGAGGAGGATATGATACCAATCTACACAGGGCTTTTGGCGGTCAAAGGACACCCCGTAACCCTCTACGCAGAGCTACACAAACGCCTCGCTCGTATTCACGCGAAGAAGGGGCGCAAAGCGGAAGCCGTGAAGCACTACAAAGAGGCTCTACGGCTCAACCCGGAAGACGACCCGATAAAAAGGGAGTTGGCGGCGCAGGAACAAAACTAAGGTAACGGGCTAAAACAATAGAATCTTTCGTTCCTGGTGTATTTTCGAGTAAATCTCAATTTGCTCTGAAAATCATTCACTACCCGACACTTTTATGTCGGCGTACACTTGGCTACTATTGAGCCATGTTCAAAGGTTGTTTAGCCGCCCCACTTTAGTTTGAGGTTGCGCTTGAGGTACTCTGTTTCTTACCACAGAAAAGGAGTACCCAATGAGCGACAACCTCACCCGTTATTTTGCCAT
>CAIJLM010000094.1 GCA_903821495.1 uncultured Chthonomonas sp.
CTGACCCAGCCACCCCCTCTCAATGCACCCCACCCTGCCCTCCCCTTAAAAACAGGGGAGGAGAAAGAGAAGCAAAGGGGAGACTTGCAATGCTCCCGTTATCCGCCGACTCTTGAGGGGTGCGGAAGCCTTGTGGTTTCGGCATTCGCCTCTCTCCGTTTCGGGGAGAGGTTGGAGAGGGGTGGGCGGCTGGGTCAGAGCGGAAGCCTTACAATACAGGTAGGGATTAAGGATAAAAGCCTGAGAAGATCCTTAAACAAGCAGGATTCCTCGCCTCTCCTCTCGAATGTATGCACAACCTGAAAACCTGAATTAAACCATCATGTCACCCGAAACCAACTCCAATCCAACCTCCGACACGTCTCCCTATCGCCTACGCCCGCTCACCACACTAGGGCAGGGCGTTCGCGCTACATGGGACAGGCTCGGTCTCGTTCTCGCCATGAGTCTTGCATGGTCGTCCGTCCTGATGCTTCTGCTGGGGCTATGGCAGAAACTCGGCAAATTTTTGCCTCCCATACCCGGCAATCTGCTCGGCGCGCTCCTCATCACTCTTTTCGCGCCCGCGCTCTATGCGGCGATAGTCTATGTCGCGCACGAGGCGGTTCGATTCGAGGAGGTCTCGTTTGCAGATGTCGGGAGGGCGTTTAAGCGGTTTTACGGCGTGGCGACAAGGTTAGGGGCGATACAGAGCGGCGTTGTTCTCATCCTCCTGATGAACCTGATTTTCTATGTGAACTGGAAGACGACAGCGGGGTTAATGGCTACTCTTATCTGCCTCTATGTTCTCCTCTTCTGGACGATGATGCTGGTCTACCAGTACCCCTTGCTTATCGCGCAGGAGACGGGACTGCTGGACGAACCGGAACTTGGCAAAGCGGCGAAGCGTGGCGCGAGAGCCGTTGTGCGACGCTCCTTTTTCCTCGCGCTCGGCAGTCCGCTCTACACCGTCGCCATACTTGCGGGTATCCTTCTACTGACGCTGTTTATGGGCGCGACGGCGGTGCTATTTGTCTCAATATGGGCGGGGATGATGGCGTTTATCACGACGCTTGCGACGCGGGAACTACTCATAAAGTACGACGTGATACCTGCGCCTGTGGCATTGAAAGTTGTGCCGGACGCGGAGTTTCGCATCGGCAAAATTCCGCCGAGTGAAGACTGAGGCTGTAGTACAAGAAAAACCGCGAAACACGCGAAAAAGCGCGCCAACCGTGAGGAGGAGAGTGAGATGGCGGAGGTGACCTGTGTCGGGATATTAGTGGCGGATGTCGTGGGCAAGCCTATCGAAAACCTGCCAGAGCGCGGTAGGATGACGCTGGTGGAGCGTATGGAGTTGCACACCGGGGGTTGCGCCGCCAATACGGGCGCGGGTCTCGCCATTTTAGGCGTGAAGACCGCTATTGTCGGCAAAGTAGGCGACGACGGTTTTGGAGACTTCATTGTGGGGCGCTTGCAGAAGTTCGGAATTGATACGATAGGCGTAGCGCGTGACAAAGATGCGGCGACCTCTGCGACGATGGTCTGCGTAGATAGCGGCGGAGAGCGCAGTTTTCTGCACTACGTAGGCGCGAACGCCACCCTGCGTCTCGAAGATATAGACGTTCCGCGAGTTCTACAGAGCAAAATCGTACACGTCGCGGGAAGCCTTGTTATGCCGCAGTTTGATGGAGAGCCGACGGGCGAACTGCTCAAGCGGGCGCAAGCGGCGGGCGTTATTACATCGCTCGACACGGTTTGGGATGCGCGAGGGCTATGGATGCAGAAAATCGCGCCCGCGCTACCCTATACCGACTACTTTCTGCCGAGTTATGAGGAGGCGAAAGAGTTAGCGGATGGCAGGGAAGACCCCGACGATATAGCGCGGTTCTTGATTGATAAGGGAGTGAAGGTTGTCGGGCTGAAAATGGGCGACAGAGGGTGCTATATTCGCGCCGCCGACGGAGACCATCTCTCCATTCCCGCGCTCAAGGTCTACGCGATAGACGCGCTGGGCGCTGGCGACTCCTTTGTCGCGGGGTTCCTGACGGGGCTTGTGCAGGGTTGGGACATTGAGGATTGCGGTCGGTTTGCGGTGGCGGTAGGCTCGTGTTGCGTACAGGCTCTGGGCGCAACGACGGGTATCCGTAGTTTCAACGAGACCCTCAAGGTGATGGAGAGCGTGGCGAACCGATGAGCGCGGGGCTAAATCTCTCGGTATTCACGCGGACGGCGCAAAAGTGCGGGGTGAGCGACTACTCGCGCACCCTGCACGCGGAACTCGAACGCCTCCCCGAAATCGAATCGATTCGTATCGTGGAAGCCCCTGCGGACGTAGTAAGAGCGGGAACCCTCTCCGCCCTTGAACACTACCACGCCGACAAACAGCGGTTTCGCGAACTAGGCGCTAAGATGAATGAGGCGGGGGCGAATATCGCGCACGTCCAGTTTCAGTACTTCTTTTTTGGCGGGGTCGCGCCCCACAAGAACCATACGGCGGCGTTCCTCTCCGCCATTCGCATCCCCGTTGTGATGACCGTGCATGAGATTGCTTCGCCTAGCCCCCGCACGCCCTTCGCGCACCGCCTTTTGCTTCAATCGGTGAACCGCTCTACCTTCCTCCATCCCGCTATTCGCCGCCTCATTGTGCATACCGAGCAGGACAGGCGGAGGCTAGAGCGCATCGGAGTGAAGCCCCAGAAGATAGACGTTGTTCTGCACGGAATACCTGCGCCACAACCGCTTCCCGCCCCCGATGTAGTACGCAGAGAGATGGGCTTGGAGGGGCGTAGAGTTCTCACGCTCTTCGGCTTTCTCTCAAATAAAAAGGGACACGCCTTCGCCATAAACGCCTTAGCGGGGCTGCCAGAGGACGTGACGCTACTATTCGCGGGCGGTCAACATCCCGACGACCACACCGACTACGCGCCAAGCCTACGCCGTCTTGTGTCACAGGCGCGGCTAGACAGTCGGGTTCGGTTTCTGGACTATCTGCCGGAAGAGAGGATACCCGCTGTTATGTCCGTCACAGACATCGCGCTTGCGCCCTACAGCGAGTCGTCGGGTTCGGGGTCTCTCGCTCTTCTCATGGCTTACGGGCTTCCGATAGTCGCTTCGCCTATTCCGTCGCACGAGCAGATTGAGGCGGAGGAGAAGGGCTGTCTGTCCCTTCTGTCTGAACTCTCAGCCGATGCCCTCCGAGACCGGGTTCTCTCCCTGCTCAATAGCCTGCATCGCCTTGACGAGTTGAAACGCGCCGCTCTGACCTATGCCGAAACCCACTCATACCGGAGAATGGCGGAGGAGACGCTTGCTATTTATCGCGATGTTCGCGACAAAGAGGGGCGTTCGCTTTAACGAACTATTCGCCTATTTGAACTTAGGCAACAGGTCTCGCGTGATAACATTCGGCGAGCGATATAACTCTTGAATCTGTTGCGTGGAGTTTTGCTTGAAGGTTAGCTCCGCCCAACTCATAAAGAGACTCCAGCGCGGTTGCTGTTTTAGGGTAGCGGGGGAGGGGAGTTTTTCGCACTCGCCAATCGCCATGGGCTTATCTCCGGCAATCGGCAGAATATAGTCGTACCAACTTTTGTTATATCCGTCGCTGTAGACATCGAACGCGAAAATATCCCAGTAGCTCTCTCCGGGGTTGTACTCGGCGAAGTCGCGGCTCATATCCTGCATATCCCACACCCAGATAAGGTTCGTCAGCCCCTTAACTTTCAGCAGGTAGTCGTGCGTTATCTGATAGAGTCGCGCTGTTCCGTTCTCTCCGCGCCTCCCTCCCCACCAAAAAGCCCCCTGATTCATCTCGTGCTGAGGGCGAAACAGAACCTGAACGCCGTTATCCTTGAGGTACTGTAGGTAACGCGCATACACATCCAGACGCGCTTTCCACGCCCGATTGAGCGTCCCGCCTTCTGTAATGAGGTCAGTCCACTGTTCGTCCGTGAGATGGCTCTTGATTCCGCCCTCCCACTCGCAGACTTCGGGCTGATTCGGCGGCGCGACGTGTAGCATCAGCTGAACGATGGAACCCGCTTCCCACTGTTTTTTGCACTCGTGAATCATCTCCCAACGGGCGGCGACATCTTCGGCGCGAAACAGAAAATCTCCGCTCCAAAGCCCCGGATACCGCCCTGTCAACTCGAAAATCTTGTCGGTCTGGATGGAGGGGCGGCTATTCGGCTCTCGATTGTGGATTCCTGCGACTGTGAACCTTCCGCCGATCTTGTTTAGGTAGGCGAGTACGGAGCGCGAAGGCTTGCCCTCTTTCCGCTTTTTATCCTCGCCACGAGCCGAGGGGAGCGTAAGGAGAGTAGCCAGAAGGAGCGCAAACAACGTTAATAGATACCGTTTTCCTTGCATGAAGACCACCTTTTTCCTGCTAGAGACCTCTTGTATAAGTGGGCAGACACATATGTCCGCCCCTACAAGCCAATCTCGTCCATCTCCTCTTGTTTACCACGCATAGTCTTCGGGGGCGGTCTTGTGTCCGGGGAATATCTCGTTCAGTTTGGCGGTCATATCGTCTGTCACCTTGATTTCGAGGGCGCGTAGCGAACCGTCCAACTGCTCAGTGGTGCGGGGCCCAATGATAGGCGCGGTGATGACGGGGTTGTTGAGCATCCACGCCAAAGCGACATCCGCGGGCTTCTCGCCAATCTCGGCGCAGTAGTTTTCCCACGCCTCCAGTTGCGGTCTGAGACGCTCTACCTCTTTCTGGATATGTTCGCCAGCGCGTCGTCCTTCACTGATTTTTTGGAGAACGCCGCCCAGTAGCCCCCCGCCAAGCGGACTCCACGGAATGACTCCCAGCCCGTAGTTTTGCGCGGCGGGAAGAACCTCTGTCTCTATCTGACGACGTAGTAGGTGGTAGATACTCTGTTCGGAGACGAGACCGAGGAAGTTGCGACGCTTCGCGGCTTCGTTGGCTTGCGCGATGTGCCACCCTGCAAAGTTCGAGGAGCCGAAGTAGAGGACTTTGCCTTGTTGTTGCGCCCATTCGCAGAACTCCCAGATTTCGCCCCAACTCGCTTCGCGCCATACGTGATGGAACTGGTAGAGGTCTATGAAATCGGTCTGGAGGCGGCGCAGACTAGCATCAAGGGCGCGTCTCATGTGGAGTTTTGAGAGGCGGGAGGTGTTTGGCGTGTCGCCCATATCGCCATAGACTTTAGTGGCGATAACGACTTTCTCACGGCGTTCTCCGCCCTGCGCGAACCAGCGTCCGATTATCTGTTCGGTAACGCCCTCGCCCTTCTTTCCTCCATAGACGTTGGCGGTGTCGAAGAAGTTGATACCGAGTTCTAGCGCCCTGTCCATTACGGCGTGGCTGTCCTCTTCCGTAGTCTGCGGTCCGAAATTCATCGTGCCGAGACACAGACGGCTGACTTTTAGGGCGGTTCGCCCTAGATTCGTATACTGCATTATGGAAATCTCCTTGTGCAAACGGGGAAATATGGGATAATATCACCAACAGATGCGTATCTATACGCTCGCTCGCTTCCATAAGTTCACCCTATTCGCCAGAATATCCTTGAAACTAGAGGGGAATCGTATGTCCATACATCACCGCAAAGACATTCAGTCCGCAATCTCGACGGTTCTACCCGAAATCGTAGCGATTCGCCACCACCTTCATCGTAACCCCGAAATTAGCGACCATGAGGCGAAGACCTCCGCCTATGTGGCGGAGATGTTACGCTCATTCGGCATGGAGGATATTCAGACGGGCGTAGGCGGCTACGGGATTATCGCGAATCTGCACGGAACCGCTCCGAAACAGCAGGGGCGCACTATCGCCATTCGCGCCGATATGGACGCGCTCCCCATTCAAGAGGAGAGCGACGTTCCCTATCGCTCCACCGTTCCGGGTGTGATGCACGCCTGCGGACACGATGGGCACACCTCCACGCTATTGGGAACTGTCGCAGTACTTTCAAAACTACGCGAACAGATTTCTGGCACAGTGCGCTTCGTCTTTCAGCCTGCGGAGGAGACGGTGGGCGGGGCGGCGCGTATGGTAGATGCCGGAGTGTTGGAAGGGGTGGAGTCGATTATTGCGCTACACGGCTGGCCCGGACTGAAACCGGGACAGATAGGCGTGCGCTCTGGGGCGATGATGGCTTCTTCCGACACTTTCGATATTGTGATAAAGGGCAAGGGCGTTCACGCCGCCATGCCGCAAGGGGGCGTTGACCCTGTATTTGTGGGAGCGCACGTCGTGCTTGCGCTACAGAGCCTCTCTAGTCGGGAGATAGCCCCTACCGACCCGGTAGTCGTCACCATTTCGCAAATTCACACGGGAACCGCCTACAATGTCATTCCTGAAATTGCGACGCTAAAGGGAACTGTGCGCTGTCTATCGCGCAAGGTTCGCGAGGAGATGCCCGAAAGGATGGAGCGCATTATTCGCGGTATCTGCGATGCGTTTCGCGCTGAATACGCCTTCCGCTACAAACATGGCGTGGGCGTAACGATGAACGATGGCGCAGTGACGGAGATGGTTACGAGCGTTGGGAATCGGTTGTTAGGCAGTGAGAACGTAGTGGAGTTGGAGGTTCCTTCGATGGGCGCGGAGGACTTCTCGGTCTACCTCGAACACATCCCCGGCACGATGTTCCGACTTGGCGTTGGCGCAGACAAACCGAATCTCCATAATCCGAAATACGACTTCGGCGACGAGGCTATTCCTTTTGGCATGGAACTCTTTGTAGCCTCCGTGATGGAGTTTTTTGGGCGGTAGCCTCTCCTTTTTGGGATATAGAACCGTGAAACACGCGAAAACAGGCGCGATGTCTTTGATTCAGTCCCTGCTAGACGTGACCGACATTCCCGAAGCGAAGCCCGATGATAGCGTCGCTTGCATCGGCAATGAGGTTGGCGAACGCATTCTCGTGGTGGAGATAGCCCAGCGCATAGGAACCACCGAACACGCCATCACGACGCGCCTGACGGGGCGGGGGGCGCGTATTATTTGTTAGAGGAACTGCCATTACTCGTATCGCCAGTAGCTAAATGGATAGGAGGAAGAGAGGATATGAGACTAAAATTGCAAACCTGCCGCGTTGCTTGTTGCCTTGCGCTACTTCTTTTTATCGCGCTTCAAGCGAACGCCGCGGAGTGGAAAGATACCTCGCTTCACAAGAGCAAGTTTGTTCGCGTCGGGCGGATTAACCTTCATTATCTTGATTGGGGAGGACGTGGTGAACCGCTTCTCTTGTTAAACGGTTGGGGAGACACCGCTCACTGTTTCGATGACCTCGCTCCTAAGTTTCGCGATAGGTTTCATGTATTGGGCTATACGCGCAGGGGGTTTGGGCAATCCGACAAGCCCCAAACAGGGTACGACATCAATACGTTGGTAGACGAACTCGCCGGTTTTATGGATAAACTACATATCCGAAAAGCGACTTTAGTCGGTCACTCCGCCGCGGGATATATTATGACTACATTCGCCTCGCGTTTTCCTGAGCGCGTCGACAAACTCGTCTATCTAGACGCGCTATGGAACTATGCGCTAGCGCCCGTTACCTCCTATAAAACACGCGAAGATACGCCGATTGACCCGGATACAATCCCGCCGAAGGAAGCCGTCAAATCCATCGACGCTTATCGCAAGCACTACCAAAAATACATGGGTTTCTTCGCGAACGGAACGACTCTGTGGTCAGATGCGCTGGAAGCCGAGATGCGCGACCTTGCGCCAATAGCCCCTGATGGGCGTATTGAGAAGACAGTATCGACCCAAACAGAGACATGGCTTCTTCAGAACTTCATTGTAAGTTGCATCGCTTGCCCGATTGATTATAAACGTGTAAAGGCTCCTGCGCTTGGCTTCTTTCCGCGTATGAATATGGAATTAGCTCTGCCCCGCGATGCAGATGAAAATGCGCGTAAAGAGGCGCGAGCGGGGCAGACCGAATATGACAAAATACGCATGACGTGTTTGAACCTCTTCGCAAAAGAGTGTCGATACGGCAAGGTAATAGAGATGCCGAATACATCTCACTACTGCTTCATCCAAAACCTCTCTCAGATAGTCGAGGAGATGCGGGCGTTTCTGATTCCGCCTCCAAAAGAATCTGGCGACTCGATTGAGGAAGATTTATAGCGAGTTGCGTTTACTCGCTAAGCGCCAAAAAGAGGAAACGCTTTTTAAAAAGCGGCTAGACCAAACTTTGCCTTAGCAGACGCTCTACCTATCACAAAATTACCGCCCTTCACTTGGAGACATCGCTCGAATGTACAACCCGCAAAACCCCCTCATCGTTCAATCCGACAGCACCGCGCTCTTAGAGGTGGACAACCCGCTCTACGAGGCGTGCCGCGACAAACTCGCCGCTTTCTGCGAACTGGTGAAAAGCCCTGAGCATATCCACACCTATCGTATCACCACCCTCTCCCTCTGGAATGCGCGCTCTGCGGGGATGGACGCGAAGGAGATGCTAACCGTCCTGCACGAGTATAGCAAGTACGATGTGCCGGGTAATATCCTCCACGACATCAACGAATATGTGGGGCGCTACGGCAAACTCAGGCTCTATCAGGAAGAGGGACGGCTTCTGCTTCGCGCCGAAGACAATATCCTAATGACCGAAGTGCGCCACACCAAAACCGTGCAGAAGTACCTGCTAGAACTCGTGGATGCGCGAACGGTGGAGGTTCCCTTGCTAGAGCGCGGGCGGCTCAAGCAGGCGCTCCTCAAGGTCGGCTTCCCTGTGGAAGACCTAGCGGGCTACACCGACGGCGGGCGTATGGAACTCAGTCTTCGCGAGGTGACCAAAGCGGGAAAGCCCTTCCTGCCACGCGCCTACCAAGAGGACGCTGTGGCGCACTTCTGGGCGGGCGGCTCGGCGGGAGGAGGGAGCGGCGTACTAGTGCTTCCCTGCGGCGCGGGCAAGACCGTTATCGCGCTACAGACGATGGCGCGGGCGCAGATGTTCACGCTCATTATCGTTACAAGCGTTACCGCCCTTCACCAGTGGCGCGACGAAATCCTAGACAAAACAACCGCCACCCCCGATATGATTGGCGAGTATAGCGGCGACAAAAAAGAGATTCGCCCGATAACCATAGCCACCTATCAGGTGTTGACTTCGTGGAGAGACCCCGCGAAGCCAAAGAAGACGAAAACGGGCAAGCAGTCGCAACTCGATAAGGAGTTGGCGGAGATTGCCGAGGAGGAGGGAATCACGTCCACCGAAGAGCCGCTGGTGAAAATGCGTCGCGGCGCGGAGGGCTACCAGAACCTCGACCTGTTCAACCGTCAGGACTGGGGCTTGATTGTCTACGATGAGGTACACCTTCTGCCCGCGCCCGTCTTTCGCATCACCGCCGAGATTCAGGCGAAGCGGCGCTTAGGCTTGACGGCGACGCTTGTGCGCGAAGACGGTGGCGAGGACGACGTTTTCTCGTTGATTGGTCCCAAAAAAGCGGACATCCCTTGGAAGGTGTTGGAGAAGCAGGGCTGGATAGCGACGGCGATATGTACAGAGGTGCGCGTCTCGCTTGCGGACTCTAATCGCTTGGAGTACGCTATAGCCGAACTGCGGGACAAGTTCCGTATCGCCTCCATCAATCCCGTCAAGGAGGATGTTATTCGCGTACTGCTAGAGCGGCATAAAGAGGACAATATCCTAATAATTGGGCAGTATATTGAGCAGTTGGAGGCTCTACAAGTCACGTTCGGCGCTCCTATCATCACGGGCAAAACGCCTCAGAAAGAGCGCGATAAGACCTACGCGGCATTCAAAAAGGGCGACATCAAAGTTCTTATCGTCAGCAAAGTCGCCAACTTCTCCATCGACCTGCCCGACGCAAACGTCGCAATACAGGTGAGCGGAACCTTTGGCTCAAGGCAGGAGGAGGCGCAACGTCTAGGGCGCGTTCTACGCCCGAAGGCGGAGGGCGTTCTCGCGCACTTCTACTCGCTCGTCACCCGCGAGACCCGCGACCAAGAGTTCGCCGCACACCGCCAACTCTTCCTGACGGAGCAGGGCTACCGCTATGAAATCGTGGACGCGGAGACGCTTTTGGCGTAACGACCTACGAAATCCTTGCCAGAAAACCCGCTAACGCCGTCTCCCAGTGAGGAAGCGTAGGGTAGCCTTGCAGTTCGAGGGCGAAGTTTCGGAGGACGGAGTAGGGGGGGCGGCGGGTGGGGGACTGCCAGTCGGCGGCGCGAATGGGGCGGACGTTCACGCCCTGCACTCCTGCGAGTTCGAGGGTCTTCTGCGCGAACTGATACCACGAACACTCGCCGCTATTGCTGACGTGATAGGTTCCGTAATGTTGGGAGGCGAGAAGCGAAACCAGAACGCCCGCAAGGTCGAGGGTGTGTGTAGGGCTACCAATCTGGTCGGCGATGACAGTCAACTCTTTGCGGGTTTGGGCGAGTTCGAGCATTCGGCGCGGGAAGTTCATGCCGTGCGCCCCGAACAGCCATGAGGTTCGCGCTATAAAGTGCTTGCGGCAGAGTTGAGCGACGTGCTTCTCCCCTGCGAGTTTCGAGGCTCCGTAGTGGTTGAGGGGGTTGACGGCATCGTATTCGGTGTAGGGCGTAGTCTTTGCGCCATCGAAAACAAAGTCTGTGCTGACGTAGATAAGCGGGATGTTCGCCTCTCCCGCAAGCGTCGCGATATTCCACGTCCCCAGTGCGTTCACGCGGTGGGCGTTATCGGGGTTGCGTTCGCAGTCGTCTACGTTCGTATGCGCGGCGGCGTGTATCACCGCGTCGGGCTGAAACTGCTCGAACTGCGCGGCGACGGAGGCGAAGTCCGTTATCTCCATCGGGTTCTCTTCCGATTTGCGCGTTGCGCCGTATATGGTATGCCCCGCCGCTTCCAGCAGGGGAGTCAGGTCTCGCCCAAGTTGTCCATTCGCTCCCGTCACAAGAACGCGCATGGCTATCGTCCTCCTTTGGGTTGGATACTGCGGGACGGCGTTTCGGGCGTATTTATATTAAAGGGGCGGTCAAACTTAAAGAGAATTAGAACCAGCGCAAGCCAGATAGCGATGACTACCTGCAACGCTCTGTCTTCGCGTAGAGCCTCGTCCGGCGCGCCTCCCCAGCCCTTCTGATAGACGAGGTAGAGGTACCGGCAGACCCCGTAGATAACCATCGGGGTAGTCGCCCAGAGGTGCGGGAGTTTCAGCGACGTTCCCGACTGCACGCTGTAGACCGAGTAGCAGACGATAGTGATGCCCGCTATCATCACGATTATCTGGTCGAGGAAGGGGAGACTGTACTCTTCGAGAATGGCGCGTTGCTTCTCCGCATCCGCGCCTAGCAGAACTATCTCTTGCCGCCGCTTCCCAAAACCCAAGAAGAGCGCGAGTTGGAAGGAGAAGAGCAGGAGCCAAGGGGTGCTACGAACGTGAATTATCGCCGCGCCCGCCACTACCCTCAACACAAACCCCGCCGCAAGCGTGAAGACATCCACCAGCACGATATGCTTGCCCCGGAAGCAGTAGAATATCTGTAGTACGAGGTAAGAGAGAACCACCGCGCCGAACTGCCACCCGAACGCGAAACTCGCGCCCACAGACCCCGCCATTAACAGAACGCTCGCCGCCTTCGCGACGGGGATTGGCAACGCGCCGCTTGCGATAGGGCGCAACCGCTTTTTGGGGTGCTGTCTGTCCGCCTCTACATCGAGAATGTCGTTCATCAGGTAGACGCTTCCCGCTACGAGGCAGAAGAGCAGGAACGCCACCGTCACCATTCCGAGCATTTTCGGATTGAAGAGGTTGTTCGAGAAGACGAGCGCCACGTAGACAAACAGGTTCTTGGGGATTTGCTTAGGACGTAGCCCCTTGAATAGGGCGACAGGCAGGGAAATGTTGGGGGATTGCGTCATGCGAAAATCTATCTCTCTTTGCTTAACCTCACCCTAGCCCTCTCACCCCTCTCTGTCCTGCGGATGTCTCTCCCCGAAACGGAGAGA
>CAIJLM010000095.1 GCA_903821495.1 uncultured Chthonomonas sp.
ATCTACGTAGGGAAAGCCATCAACCTGCGAAACAGGGTGCGCTCCTACTTCCAACCCTCCGCAAACCACACGCCGAAGGTGCGTCGGCTTGTGCAAAACATTGCGGACATGGACTATATCGTGGTGGATAACGAACTCGAAGCCCTCGTGCTAGAGTGTTCGCTTATCAAGAAGCATCAGCCCCACTACAACGTGCGCCTCCGCGACGACAAGCAGTACCCCTACCTCTGCCTGACCGTGACCGAGCCGTTCCCCCGTTTAATTGTAGTGCGCCGCGCAAAAGACGACAAGAACCGCTACTTTGGACCCTACCCTAGCTCCCGCGCTGTCTACTCTACCATAGAACTCGTGAAGCGCCTCTTTCCGCTCGTCGCCTGCGGGAAGGTGTTTGACGGGCGACCTGTGCAGAAGCCCTGCCTCTACTACCATTTAGGGCAGTGCCTTGCGCCCTGCGCGGGACTTGCGGACAAGGCGGAGTACCTCGCGGCGGTGAACGATGTGGGCGACTTTTTGGAGGGGCGGCAAGAGCATATTTTGAAGCGGCTTCGGCAGGATATGGAGGATGCCGCCGAAGACCTCCAGTTTGAACGCGCCGCCCGACTCCGTGACCGCTTGCAGGGCGTGGACGAGGTTCTGCAACGTCAGAAGGTGATTTCCAACGACTTCATAGACCAAGACGTTATCGCAATGGTGGAGGACTCTTCCGGTTCGGGGGGCGCGTGCGTTCAGATGTTCTACGTGCGCGGGGGCAAGTTGATAGGGCAGAGCCACTACCTTATTGAGGGCGCGGGGGAGGAGGCGCAGTCGGACATCGTACAGGAGTTTGTAAAACAGTACTATCAGAACGCGAACTACATCCCGCAAGAGAT
This sequence comes from uncultured Chthonomonas sp., assembly GCA_903821495.1. Taxonomy (GTDB): domain Bacteria; phylum Armatimonadota; class Chthonomonadetes; order Chthonomonadales; family Chthonomonadaceae; genus CAIJLM01. The sequence continues at coordinate 870 of CAIJLM010000095.1, forward strand.
ACTTCTGCCCGAAAACCTTGCGGAGATGAACATTATTCAGTCGTGGTTGCGGCAGAAGAAGGGCAAGAAGGTAGAGATACACGTCCCTGTGCGCGGCGACAAGAGAAAACTGGTGGAGATGGCGACGGAGAACGCCACTCACGCCCTCGACCAGATAAAGGCGGAACTCCGCGCCAAACTCGGAAACATCGAAACAGCTCTGAGTCAACTCGCAGAGGCGCTCGGATTACCAGAATCTCCAAAAAGAATCGAATGTTTTGACATTTCTAACACCCAAGGGGAAAACCAAGTCGCCTCAATGGTCGTATGTGAGAGTGGGGAGATGAATAAACAGGAGTACCGTCGCTTTAAAATCAAGCGGCAGGACGATAAGCCGAACGACTTCGCCTCCATGCGAGAGGTGATAACCCGCCGCCTCGCCGAGGCGAAAGCGGACAACCCGCGCTTCAATAGAGCGCCGAACCTCATTATTGTAGACGGCGGGCGCGGGCAGGTCGCTTATGCGAAAGCCGCCATGGAGGAGGTAGGGTTGCATATTCCGCTGTGCGGGCTAGCGAAACAGTTTGAGCATCTCTTTATGCCGGGCGAACCAGACCCGATAATCCTGCCGCGCCACAGCCAAGCCCTCTATCTTGTTCAGCGCATTCGAGACGAGGCGCACCGCTTCGCAAACACCTATCAGGCGCAGGTGAGAGACAAAAAAAATACGCGCTCTCTCCTAGACGATATTCCGGGCGTTGGCGAGAAGCGCCGTAGGTCGCTTCAACTGCACTTTGGAACCATCAGCAAAATAAAAGCTGCCTCCGTTCAGGAGTTAGCGCAGGCTCCAACCATGAATGCCAAAATTGCGGAGGTTGTTTTTCAACACCTCCATGAACCCGCGTAGAGAACTACGCGCCAACCAGAAAGGAAACTCTTCCATGCAAAACCGTATTAAAGGGAGTCTGCTCTACGCCCTCCCGTTCGTTATCCTCGGCGGAGCGGCGTTTCATACCGCGCCCGCCCGCGCCCTCGTTATGCAAGATGCGAAGGAGTACACCGTCAAGCGCACCTACGCGGCGAAAACTACCGACCACTATCGCATTAAGATGGCGTTGACGGTAGACTCTCCTCAGTATTCAGGCGACCTCGACGCGGAGATGCGCTATAAAGAGGTCGCTAGCGAGGAGAAAGACGGCGAACTCAAACTCTCTACCAACTTCATTTCGGGTACAGCCAAAGTAGGCGGAGGCGATTTCCCGCTTCCCGAAGACCAACTCCCCCCCTCCTCGATACGCACCATAAAAGAGAATAAGACCGTTAAGCGGGAAGTTATCAACCCCAACAAGAAGGACGAAGGATTGGCGGGGCTTCTGATAATCGCCGAAGCGATTCTTCCCTCCAAAGCGGTGAAAGTGGGCGATAAGTGGGACGTGGAGTTTGAAGACCCGAATAACAAGGGGATGAAAGTGAAGATAGGCGTGGCTACGCTTACTGGCGCGGAAAAAGTGAAAGACCTCGATACCGTCAAAATCAACTGGAAAGTGACCATCACCGACACTAAAGACGGCAAAACGAAGAAACTTGACTTTGATGGCGACACCAACATCGAAATTAAAACGGGACGCGCTATTCAGACCAAAATCAAAGCGCAAGCCAACATTCAGGAAGGGCTGAAAATTCGCGGATTGCAGATTGACCTGCTGACCGAAAAAGAGGTCATGGAACTGGACAAGAAGTAGATCGGCTTCTGCATTTTATTGAGGGAGGCGCGTTCCTAGCGA
>CAIJLM010000096.1 GCA_903821495.1 uncultured Chthonomonas sp.
AGGGAAGGGGTGGCTCCGACTTTGGGGGGATAACGCTATGTAGGCATTTCCGTTAGGTTCAAAAGCATACTGTTGAACCGCCCCGTTATCACCTTCGCGGCAGTAAGATTCCTCTCCTTTGCGAAGGAGAGGCTAGGTGAGGTTATGTGGAAGCCCGACTTCACATTAAGGCAAACTAAACGGGAAGACAACCTGCTTAACTTTATTACACACCCCACGCTCCAAAATCAAGCAGGAAAAAAGCGAAGGATAGAGAACACAAGCATACGAAAACAGCGCAGAGCGTAAAAAAGAGGCCCCGCTCCCGATGTCATAGCGGACGCAGAGGTATAGCCGCGCCGCTAATTTTTTCGCTCACCTACCCATAAGGGTAGTTTTGCACGTATAATAGGGTGTATTGATTCGCATTGAGTCTTTTCGACTCTTGTTTTACAAAGGCGTTGCGTCTTAAACGTGGAGAACCCTGCATGAAAACCGTAGAAGAGTATATGAAACTACCCTACGCCATTGAGGTTAGAGCGGATTTCTGTAACGGCGAACCTTGCTACATGGCGTATAACTGTGAACTGAGAGGGTGTATGGCGCAAGGCTGGACACCGGAAGAGGCGGTAGCGGAACTTAGGGACGCTCAAAGAGACTATATCGAAGCGTTGTTAGAAGACAATATCGAAATACCTTTGCCAAAAACCAAAAACTCGGTATATCGCGTAAGAGCCACGCTCTCCCAAGCGTTGGACTTTCACTCTTCCAAGAACTCTGTTTTGCTTGTTCAGGAACCCATCTTAGCCTAACCCGCTCCTACTTTGTGCAGAGCCTTCTCGCTATAGTGGCAGAACGACTTCACCCCTTCTCTAACTTCAACAACTCGCCAATCATCTCAAGCGCCGTCTCAATATACCCGTCCGCTAAATTGGTATGTCGCCCGACCATCGTCCGAAGGCGAGAGTGACGCGGGTGAGTGTACATCGTATGTTTTGCCCGTTCGTCTTTCACAAAGCCAAAACCCGTATAGAGGGTCTCCAAGTCTTTGGCTCCCCAACCCCCTTTAGTTCGGCTCATTTTTTTGTAGAGCTTCTCCGCTTTACTCATATCGAACCTCTCAAGGCGCAAACGGGACTACAGACAGAGGCACGCTTGTGAATTCATTTCCAGCCTGAATGTGAATCGTGTAGTCTCCAAACTTGGGAAGCAGAAAACTAGAAAAAATAAGGAAGTAACTGTGTACCATGCCTATCTTTATAGTCGCATCAGGCTCATAAGGTAGCGAATTGTTGAACAACTCGTCGCCATCCGGGTCGTTGATAACAATATGTATCTCTTGGGGGTGAAGGTCGCTTACCTCTGTAATGCGAAACATAATCGTCAAAACCATCGTTCCATGAGTCGCGGGGACGCTTTGGGTGTAAAGACGTTGGAAAATACCTAATATGTTCGTCTTGCCATCTTGAGAGGCATTAGCGGCATCTGATAGCGTTGCAAAACAGATTTTCATGGTTGTTTAGCCTCATCTCGTTGCACCCGAATTTTGTATAGGAGAAGTGTACCTCCAGTCAATTTCTAATGTCAATGCGTGGATTCAGATTCAAAATATGCGTATATGCTTTCTGTGTCACCTCCTACGAATAAACCCTCCACGCTCCAAAATCAAGCAGGAAAAAAAGCGAAGGATAGAGAACACAAGCATACGAAAACAGCGCAGAGCGTAGAAGAGAGTGATAAAAGGTGTCGGAGGCGGTTCAACCTTTATTAAGCGTGCGTGGAATCCGCAAGGGTTTCGGCGGCAGCCCCGTTCTCACCGGAGTAGATTTCGACCTCTACCCCGGTGAAGTTCATGTGTTGCTTGGCGAGAACGGGGCGGGAAAGTCCACTCTCACCCGTATCCTAAGCGGAGTCTACCTACCCGATTCGGGGCGGATACTGCGGCAGGGCGCGCCTGTTACGTTCGCCTCCCCCGCTATCGCGCAAGAGAGCGGCATCGCCCTTCTGCATCAAGAGCCTCTCGTATTTCCCGACCTGAACGTTGCCGAGAACATCTTTCTTGGCAATCAGCCCCGCAAAGGGTTTCTGCGTCAGATAGACTGGAAAGAGGTCTACGCGCAGGCGGAGGCGCGACTCGCGGACATCGGCGTATCCCTCAACCCTCGCACTCCCATGAAAGGGCTATCCGTCGCCAATCAACAGATGGTAGAGCTGGCGCGGGCGCTCTCGCAAGATGCGAAAGTCCTTATTCTTGACGAGCCTACCGCCTCCCTCACTCCCAGTGAAGTCGGCGACCTGTTTCGCATTATGCGCCGCCTCCGTGAGAAGGGAACCGCGCTCCTCTTCATTAGCCACCGCCTAGACGAAGTGTTCGCCATTGGAGACCGCATCACCGTACTGCGCGACGGCGACATGGTGGCGACGGTGAAGCCGCAGGATACAACTCGCGATGAGATAATAAAGATGATGGTCGGGCGTTCGCTCGCTACACTGTTCGATAAAGAGCAGGCGAAACTGGGGGATGTTCGCCTCCGCGTCCAGAACCTGACGTTGGCGGGTAAGTTTCGCAATATCTCGTTTGAGGTGCGGGCGGGAGAGATTGTCGGCATGGCGGGGCTGGTTGGCGCAGGGCGCACAGAGGTAGCCACCGCGATATTCGGAGTCGCTCCCGCCGAATCTGGGACGATTGAGGTAGACGGACAGCCCGCGACGATTCGTAACCCGCAACAGGCGCTCAAACTCGGTCTCGCCTACGTTCCCGAAGACCGTCAGAAGCATGGGCTACTGCTCCCCGCTCCTATCGCGCACAACGTGACGCTACCACAACTCCGCGCCTTCTCCAAAATGGGCTTTGTAGACCGTAAGCGTGAAGCCTCCGCCGCTACCGAGATAACCACGCGCCTAAAACTGCGGGGTTCGAGGGGAGTGCAACAGGCGGTAGGCGAACTTTCGGGCGGTAATCAGCAGAAAGTCTCTCTCTCAAAGTGGCTCCTCACGCAACCCAAAGTGCTGATACTAGACGAACCTACGCGGGGAATCGATGTAGGAGCGAAGGCGGAGGTGCATCGCCTAATGACTGAACTGGCGCAACAGGGCATGGCGATACTGATGATTTCGTCTGACTTACCGGAAGTCCTCGCCATGAGCGATAGAGTTCTGGTACTGCGCGAAGGCAGATTGACCGGAACCTACTCCCACGAAGAGGCGACTCAAGAAAAAATTATGACCTCTGCGACTCAATCTTTCGAGGAGGCGACGCTATGACCTCGAAAGGCGGCATTGTGGCGTTTTTGGCGCGGTTTCGAGAGGTAGGCATCCTCTTTTTCCTCGCTGTAGTGGTCGTTCTCACCACGCTGAAAGCCCCCCGCTTTCTACAGTGGGACAACCTCAGCAGTATTCTCCTCGACGTTCCCTTGCTGATAACGATAGCGATGGGGATGACGATGGTGATTATCAGCCGAAACATAGACCTCTCCGTCGGCTCTATGATGGGCTTGAGCGCAATGGTCGTCGGCATGACCCTACGCGCCAACCCGAACCTGCCAATCCTCGTCGCTATGCTTATCGGGATAGGCGCGGGCGCGGCTCTCGGCGCGGTAAACGGGACGCTGATAGCGTTTTTGCGCGTACCCGCCATTATCGCCACGCTCGGAACTCTAAGCATCTATCGGGGGATTATCTTTATTTTGAGCGACGGCAAGAGTATCAACAGTCAAGACCTCCCCGACGCGCTCACCTTTCTTGCGAAGCCCGCCATCACAAAAATCCCGCTCATCGTGGTTATCGCTCTGCTGGTGGTTCTCCTCGCGCATCTCTTCCTCCGCACGCAACGCACAGGGCGCGATATTTTCGCGATAGGGAGCAATCCCAACGCCGCCCGTCTGCGCGGAGTTCCCGTCACGAAAACGCTCTTTTTGGTCTTTCTGATAACGGGGGCGGTGTCGGGGCTTGCGGGGTTTATGTATACGGCGCGGTTCGCGTTTGTAGACCCCGCGCAAGCGGGAACAGGCTTCGAGTTGAGCGTTATAGCGGCGACCGTTATTGGCGGAACAGCGATATTCGGGGGGGCGGGGTCGGCGTTTGGAACGCTCCTCGGCTGCCTCCTGCTTGGAGTTATCAATAATGCGTTGGCGATAACCGACTTGAATCAGATGTGGCAACTCGCCGTCTACGGAGCGATTATCCTGATAGCGGTATACACCGATTCGCTAATACGAAATCGGCTAGGCAAGCCCGTGAAGGAGAGCGTATGACCACTCCTCCCGACATTAAGAGGCGTACACTGCAAGAGCGTTTCATCACACACCCTATGCGAAGCGAAATCGTGGCGTTTCTGCTTCTCATCGTCGCTTTTTTTGCAGGGACGCGCCTCTCGCCTCACTTCCTAGACCGCGACTACCTGCTAGGCGTATCCTCCGAGTATATCGAGGCGGGGATTATCGCCCTGCCCATGACCTTTATCATCGTCGCGGGGCAGATAGACATCTCTGTCGCCTCGAATATGGCGTTGACCGCCACGATTTTCGGTCTGCTCTACGATAGAGCGGGCTTTCCACTGGCAGGGGCTATTGTTGTCGCCCTACTCGCGTCGCTTCTACTAGGCGCGTTCAACGGAATACTTGTTGCGAAGTCGCGGCTACCCGCCCTCGCTGTAACGCTAGGAACCTTCGCCCTCTATCGGGGTATCGCTCAGGCGTTTATCGGCGATAAATCCATCTCAGGCTTCCCCGATAAGTTCAATAGTTGGGATGCGCGATTTCTTGCGGGGGCGGTTCCTATGCCGCTGGTCGTGTTTCTCGCGTTGGCGGTAGCCTTTGGGCTGATTCTGCACAGAACCTACTTCGGCAGGTGGGTCTACGCAATCGGAACGAGCGAACCCGCCGCGGAGTACTCCGGAGTTCCCGTCGCGAAAACACAGATAGCCCTCTTTTCGATGACAGGATTGATGGCGGGGATATGCGGTTTAATGATGACCTCCCGCTACTCCGTCGCCCGTTTTGATATAGGGCAGGGCTTGGAGTTGGACGCGATAACGGCGGTAGTGCTTGGGGGTACGAATATCTTCGGCGGACGAGGCACCATATTGGGCACAGTTATCGCGTTTTTCCTCATGGTGATAGTGCGTACAGGAATGGGGCTACATAATATCAAAATAGAGAAGCAACTTATCGTTGTGGGGCTACTGTTGCTGTTTTCCATCATTCTGCCGAACCTGCTTCGACGACAGAAAGACTAGCGAATTTACAGCGTCGCCCCGCGCCCAATTTGGGCGAGGGGCGACTAAATCCGAATCGGGCATTAGTTTTCTCAAAGGCTATCGAGCACCTGCTCCACAGAGCGTCAGGATACGATTCTCTTGGCGAAATGATAGTCGCCATTTTGGATGGAATAGGAATGTCATCCAGTAACTGTTAATTATTGATATTTAAAAGGCGAATTGTACAACTTATGGAACAGGAGTCAGTAGAAACGCGCTAGAGATGCCC
>CAIJLM010000097.1 GCA_903821495.1 uncultured Chthonomonas sp.
CAAAGGGGAGACTTGCAATGCTCCCGTTTTCCGCCAACTTTTGATGAGTGCGGAAGCCTTCCGCCATCGGCAGTCGCCTCTCTCCGTTTCGGGGAGAGGTTGGAGAGGGGTTGCATTCGCCCTGCCCATTGTGAAGGGGTAGGGTTGGGAAGGGGTGGCTGTAGTAGCGTAATTCGCTCCCAATTTCCAGATTCTCTATCTCAAACCCTTGCCTGAGTAGTAAAATGAGCGCAAACAAAAGAGTGACACCTCTGCGATAAATCGGCGGCGACTGCGCTTTCATTCTCCTTAACCCCTTCTCATTCCTCCTAAGAGCGACTTAAATCAGGTTGTACGTCGCGATTTCGTCGCGAACTATCCAGTGCGAACGGTAGAGCGTAATGAAACCGCGTACAACGTCCTCAACGGCGTTAATGTCCACCTGAATATCGAGAACCACGTTTGTAACGTCGTGTCCGTCGAACCATACGCGAGTCATCTCGAAAGCGAATCCCGGATGGTCGTTCTCTATCACAAGGCTATGTCCCGGAAATGTGAGTTCTAGCCTGCCCGGAAATATCCCGATTTCATCATTGGGGTCATCTTGCGGGCGTACAATGGCGGTTATGGTTCCGCCGTTGAAGATGCCGCCGTTCGCGGGGTTTCCCCAGTCGTCTCGCCCCGCTGTCACCTCGACAAACAGCTGCGATGCGAGAAACTCTTCCCCATTGGCGAAGAGGGTGGTTGAATCCCAGTCTCCGCCCGTTTGAAACACCAGATGGTTCATCATTTACGTTATTGGCTCCTGTAGTGAGTTACCTTGAAGAGAGGTGTATTTTGCTTCTACTCGATTCCTTTGGAATTTAGTTCCGGAACCCCCTACCTCTCTCGCTCTGTATTGATTACGAAGTAGCGCTCTTGTAGGCTTCAAATTTTTCTTTGAAACTCAGGAGAGTGTGAGACACAGTATCTTCTCCCGATGAGGGACACAACTTTCCAGAACACAAATGTAAATTTTTATCCGATAGGAACTGTTACGCCAAAGCCGATTTCTTGGTACAATAGAAATGGATTCGTTCTTAAACACGTACAAAAGGGTATCTAAGACAACCGTGACGCTACCAACTGAGCGAGTGATAAGTTATCTGGGGCTAGGGTCTAGTATTGGCGATAGGGCGGCGCACTTGCGAAGCGCATTACAACGTCTTAATAGTGAATCGACGCGGGTGACAGCGCTCTCTTCGGTCTATGAGTCGCCGCACTTAGGATTAGCCCCTGGCGATAGCGAACGCTACCCGCCTCATTTGAACTGCGTGGCGCAGGTAGAGACGAGCCTTTCGCCAAACGATTTATTAGACTCTGTTCTGGAAATCGAGCGGGCGGGCGGGCGTGAACGGGCGGAGCGCTGGTCGCCGCGCACGATAGATATAGATATTCTGCTCTATGGAGCGGTGTCGGAGAGTTCGCCGCGCCTGACGTTGCCCCACCCCGGTATCGCGAAGCGGGCGTTCGTGGCGCTACCTCTGGCGGAGTTAGCGCCGCAACTTACGCTTCCTAGCGGCGAGAGGCTTGCAGAGACTGTTCTGAGCGAGACGATACAACAGCAGGCGATACGGCGCGTTGCGGGGCTGGCGCTATCCCTAGCGGAGTGAAGCGGAGGAGGTTCTATGCAGTACTTCTATGAGGCGTTGGACAGTTCGGGACAGACAGTAGTGGGGAAGGTAGACGGGAACTCTGTGGAGGAGGCGCGAAGTCGCATCCTTTTGCAAGGCTACCAACTGCGCTCGCTTGCGCCCGACCTCGGCTCTACAGGAACGCTCTACGCGCAAAACTTCCCCGCCGTCGCGCCGCAACAGCAGAGTGTCGTGGCGCAACCTGTCGCTCGCGCTCTGGCTCCCGCGCAGACTCAGGCGCGAACGGGGGGGGCGGTTTTGGCGGGAAACGCCGCGAAGGTGGCTTCCAAGGCGAAAACCCAACCCGTAGCGCGTCAAATCGCGCCGGGTTATAGTCTCCCGCAGGTCGCGAACGCCTCCAATCTGGGCGGCGTGAACGATAAGGAGCGAATGCTCTTTTTTCAGCAGTTGCAGGCGCTTGTTCATAGCGGCATGACGGTCTACATGGCTCTAGACAGCCTAGCGCCGCGCACTGAGAATCGAAACCTCTCGCTAGTGGCGAAGGAGATGGCGACGGCGGCGCGAACGGGTAGCCCCATCTCAGATGTGATGGCGCGATACCCGCATATCTTCCCCGAACACATCACCGCGATACTGCGCGGCGGAGAGATGGGCGGCTTTATCGAGATAGCCCTCTCCGAAGTCGCGACGGACTACGAACAGAGGGTGGCGCTCTACCGCTGGGTATGGGTTCCTAAAGCGATTTTCGCGCTCTCCTATTTGGGGCTTCCCTTCATGATTCCGCTCTTCTCCTCGTTCTTCAAGGCGATGGGCACAGGAGACGCGAAGGTTTTCTATGCCCTCTATCTAAAGCAGGTCGCGATGCTCCTACCGATTTTTCTGGCGCTACCTTTGGGAGCCATACTCCTCTCTCGCAAGCTCAACGAGCCGAAACATCGCTACACTCGCGATAGTTGGGGGCTAAAAATCCAGCCTTTCGGCACGCTACAGCGGCATATCGCTCTGGGGAACTTCCTGCGGATGTTGGGGCGGCTTCATCATGCGGGGGTATCGCCTGTGATGGCTTGGGAGAGCGCAATGCTGACCGCCAGCAATGTAGTAATTCGCGACAAACTCGCTCAGTCCTACGACATCATGCAGAGAGGAGCCACACTAGGCGACGCTTTCGCGCAGACGGGGCTGTTTGGCAACTCCATCGAGCAGTTGATTATCACGGGCGAACAGTCGGGGCAGATTGGGGAGATGCTAGACAGAGCGTCGGCGATGTATCAGCAGACTGCGGACGACGCAAAGAAAAAGGCGCAGTTTACGATGCTTCGTATCGGGATTATGGGGATGCTGATAGCGGGCGGCTTCACCGTCTGCTGGTTGGCGTACTCCTATTTTCATGGGATTTTCGGGGCTGTGGATTCGGCGTTCCCAGAGCTGAATAACTGACGCATTTAACCTAACATCTACAAACCATCGGGAGTGAACTATGCCTCAATTTCTCTTTAGCGCGGCTGACCAGTTCGGAAATCAGATAGACGGAACCGTCATAGCGAGCGACCTGCTTTCGGCGGGAGAGCAGGTGCGCTTGATGGGCTACAATCCCCTCAAGTTAGAGGTGGCGGCGAATGTTTCCGCTTCCCATCCGACGCTACTCGCGGAGCCTGACATGGATTTAGACGCAGAGATGTCTCCCGCGCCCCAACAGGCGGAGGTTACGCCTCGTCGCGCCTTTTTGGGCGACCCGACTGCACAACAGGAGGAGAGGCGCAAAGAGCCTTGGGAGCGTGGAGGCGCGTTGCCTCAGCAGGACTCTCCAAAAGTCACGATGAACGCGATGGGGAGCGTGACTCCCGTCAGAGCGCCCGCGCCCGCTGTAGCGCTCTCCGCCCCCTCGCAAAGAGAGGTGTCAGGTGGGGTAGAGAGAGGGCGTATTGCGCGAATTCCCTACGGCAAGGACGGTCGTCCCGAACAGTCTATAGGGCGCCGTCTAAACGAATTGATAGTCTACCCCGTCGTTTCCGGCGTGGTCATCAAAGACCTTGCGGCGTGGTATCGGCAGTTCGCGACGCTCATCGGCGCGGGGCTTACGCTCTATCGCGCCCTCTCCGCTCTGGAAGAGAACACCAAAAACCCCAAATTGAAAGAGATAGCGCGGGAGGCGAGCAGGCAGGTAGAGGCGGGAGGGCGACTCTCCGATGTGATGGCGGCGTACCCTTGGGTCTTCTCGCCCATGAATATGGAGATGATACGCGCCTCCGAAGAGGGGGGCATGATTGACCAAGTTCTGCTACACCTCGCCGACTATGTAGAGCATGAGCTAGAGATAAGGCGCATGATTTCACGGGAGACCATGTACCCCAAAATCGTTCTGTTCGTGGCGGTGATGATAATGGGTAGAACAGGTCTGACAGGAGGACCTCTCGCGGTGGTGGATTTGGTGTTGAACGGCAACGGGTCGGGCTACTTCGCGAATACAGTGGGCTTCGGCGGCGCTATTCTGCTGGCTATCTTCGCGACTTACGCCACTTTTCGCCTCTTCCTCTTCAATCTGCCGGGCGTGCGCGAAGGCTACGATATGTTCAAAATCAAGATACCCGCTATCGGTAATATCGTGAAAATGTTCGCCCTCGCCCGCTTCGCCCGCGCTTTCGCCGCGCTCTATCGGGGAGGCTTCACCATTCCGAGAGCGCTGGACATTGCGGGACGCGCCTCCGGCAACGCCGTTATTGAGAAAGTGGCGCGAGATGCGGTGAGGGTCGCCGAGCATGGGGGGCTAGTTTCGGAACAGATACGAAGAACGGGGATTTTTCCGCCGATGATTATGGATATGTTCCAAACAGGGGAGGCGACGGGCAACCTTGATACGATGATGGACAAGTCGGCGGACTTTTTCGAGAGCGAAGCGAAGGTGAAATCGCATCAGGCGGCGCTCATTTTTGGCGTGTTTATTTTCCTCTGCGTCGCCATTATGGTAGGTTTCTCCGTTATATCGGGCTATACAGGGCTGGCGCATCAGAGTACCACCGTGCCGGAGAACTAGGCTAAAGGAGATTCATGGGGGGACTGCATGACTACTACAAAACGCTAGGGCTGACTCCCTCCGCTACAGCGGAAGAGGTTAAGCGGCGCTATCGCACCCTTGCGCGACGGTATCACCCCGACATGAACCCAAGCGAGACGGCGGCGGAGAAAATCAAAGAGGTGAACGAGGCTTACCGTGTTCTAGGCGACGCTGACCTCCGCGCCGCCTACGACACGGGGCTTCTGCTGGCGCAACAGAGGCAAGCCCCGCCCCGCCAAGAACCTCCTCCGCCAAAACCAAAGCCGCAAGCGAAGCCCCCGCCTCCCAAAGAGGCGCCGTTCGAGTACAACGGGTTCGGACGCGCCGCTTCTCCGCCTCCGCCTACGCCCCCGCCAAAGCCCTCGTCCGCGCCTCGTCCAAAATCGCCGCCGCGCCCTAGTGTTCAGCCGCTTCTGGACGAGGCGAGACTCGCCTACGTAAATCGCAACTACCGTCAGGTGGAGGAGTTGTGCTTGCAGGTCTTAAACGCCGATTCGCGAAACGTTACCGCCTGCGAGATGATGGGCGACATCTGCGTTCGGCGAGGGCAGAAGGAGCGGGCTATCACCTACTTCACCTACGCCGTCCAGTTTTCGCCGCAAGACCGTAGCCTGCAAGAGAAGCTGGAGAAAGCGATGGGGATACCTTCTCCGCAGAGTCGACCTATCGTGAATCGCCCTAAGAAGAGTCGCCCCCTATCACAACGGCTTAACGCGCATCACGCGCTCGTTGTGAACGGAGTTTCGGCGCTCGCTTTTGCGCTGTTCGTAGGCGCGTTGATGTGCGCGAAGATGGCTCCGGGGCAACCCGCCTTTTTTGGCTTTATCTCTGAATACTCATGGACGTTCGTGATGTCGCTAGTGGCGGCGGGGTACTGCGGGGGGATACTGCTGGGGTTCTGGGGCAAACTGCGCCCTCTCGTCGGCGAAATTTCGGAGGGAACCTCTCTCACGCCGCTGAACTATGTCGGCAAGCGAGTCGTCGTGTCCGCCTTCCTCTGGTTCTACGCCTCATTTATTCTCTATATAGGCATGGGACTCAAACGGCGACACTACTCTAACTCACTACTAACCGCCTATGGTTCGACCTTTCTGCTGGTGGCTCTCTTCACGGTTATCTACTCGCCGCTACACCATGCCGCTAGAGCGAGCGTACAGACTACCGCCTTTGCGGGCAACCTTCTCTTTCCTCTCCTACTACTTGGGTGGCATAGCGCCGACAAAATCCGCTTGCGCTCTTTGAAATAGGGTGCATTCAGGAAAATAAATAGGGTGTGTTTCACTTGAGTTGATAAGTAAGGCGGAGGGCTTGTGGCTTTCAAATAGAGCGCTTATTCCAAGCAAAGCCCCTTAGTGACTTTCTAGGGAGAGAGAGCTTCGCACGGATAGCCTCGTAACAGGGGCGATAGAAACAGGGAGGGGTTATTTTGAAAAACCTATCACGTTTGCCGCTATGGATTGTAGGAGTCGGGGCTGTAGCCATCTCTATTCTCGCGCGCTCCGCCCCCCAACAGAAACACGCCGACCTCGGCGTGGGCGCGAGCCTACATAGAAACCGCATTTTCCCCGCCGACAACGCATGGAACAGAGACATCTCTCACGACCCCCTTGACCCTAATTCGGAGAGGCTAATCGCAAGTATCGGACTACAGAAACCGTTACATCCCGATTTTGGAACCGCCTGGAACGGCGTTCCGATGGGAATACCCTACGTCGTTGTCGCAGGAAATCAGCCCAAAATTCACGTACAGTTTGAGTACGCCGACGAAAGCGACCCGGGTCCCTATCCCATTCCGCCCAATGCGCCCATTGAAGGAGGCGAGAAGAGCGATGGAGACCGCCACGTTTTGATGTTGGACAGGGATAACTGGAAACTTTACGAACTCTACTCGGCAAAAAGGGAGGGAGCGGGGTGGAAAGCGGGTTCTGGCGCAATTTTTGACCTCAAATCGAATAAACAGCGTCCTGCGGGGTGGACTTCAGCGGACGCGGCGGGGCTACCTATTCTGCCCGGTCTGGCGCGATACGACGAGGCAGTGGAGCAGGGCGAGATAGCCCACGCGCTTCGTTTCACTATCGTTCATTCGCGGCGGGCTTATGTATCCCCTGCAACTCACTTCGCTAGCCACTCCGCAGACCTGAACCTGCCCCCGATGGGGTTGCGCGTGCGGCTCAAGGCGAAGGTAGATATTTCGGGATTCCCGAAAGAGGCGCAGGTCATACTTCGCGCCCTCAAGAGGTACGGCATGATTGTCGCGGATAACGGCTCGGACTGGTATGTCAGCGGCGCTCCCGATATGCGCTGGAACGACGATAGCCTGAACACATTGAAACGGATACACGGGCGCGATTTCGAGGTTGTGAAGATGGGAGATGTGGTGACAAAGTAGGTTTTGGGGAGACCGTATATTCTCGCAAAACTTAGCCCAAGCCTCACAAACAGGCGAACGGGGAGCCTCTGTAGGCGCGTAACCATAACCTCGCACACTCCTCATCACAACCACATAAACTATGAAGACAACACGCAAAATAGAACATCCCTCAATAAGAGCGGGCATCGCGAGCGGCTTCGCTCTGCTACTGGCGGGGCTACTTCTGGGAGTCTGGCTCTGGAACAGTATGAAAAGTGTTTCCGACCTCATTCCTGTGGGGCGAGCCGCCCCTGACTTTACGGCGATAACCAGCGTGGGAGATACCGTGCGACTCTCCGAGGCGAAAGGACATAAACGAGTCGTCCTTGTGTTCTATCCCGGAGATGGCACGCCGCTATGCACTGCCCAGTTGTGCGCGTTGCGCGATAACTGGGGCGCGTTACAGTCCGAAAATACAGTCGTCTACGGAGTGAATCCTGCAAACAAGGAGAAGCATCAAAAGTTCTCTACTACGAACCGCCTTCCCTTCCCGCTTCTAGTAGATACGAACAACAAAATTGCCGAGAGTTACGGCTGTAAGGCGCTTTTCGGGATAGTGAAGCGCACTGTCTACATTATTGACCAGAACGGCTTCGTGATATGGGTGGAGCGCGGCGCTCCCTCTCCTACCGAAATACTACGGGTGTTACACGCCACGCCATAACGAAAAGCCCAGAGTTATGAGAGTGAACCACGCAACACGCGAAGCGCATATTTCGCCGTTGGGGTATGCTATGTGTATCTTCGTATTAAAGAGAGGTTTCCATCATGCCGAACAAGAATTTTAGGTTTCACACGCGCCTGAGCGTGGTTTTAGTCCTGCTAGGCGCTCTCTGGGCGCGACAACTGCCCGCCCAGACGCTTAAAGATAGCAAAGGCAGACCGCTACAGGTTGGCGTACAACTCTACTCGGTTCGCGCCGAGTGCGAGAAAGACCTGCCCGGCACGCTAAAAGCGCTCGCCGCAATGGGGTATCGGGGCGTGGAGTTCGCGGGGTACTACAGGCGAAGCGCGAAAGAGATACGCGCCCTCCTTGACGCGAACAGACTCAAAGCCTACGGAACCCATCTTGGCTTAGACGCTCTACTTGGCGACAAACTTGACAAGACGATAGAGTACGCTAAGGTCATCGGGTGCAAGTTCCTCTGCGTGCCGTGGCTTCCAGAGAATCGTCGCAACACGAAACAGGCGACGATTGAGACAGCGCATCTCTTCGTTGAAATCGCGAAAAAGGTGAACGCGAACGGAATGACGCTCGGTTGGCATAACGAGGACTACGAGTTCAAGCCGGTTGATGGCGAGACTATCTGGGACACGTTCACGGCGAACTCCGACAAGAGCGTCGCCCTACAGTTCGACACCGGAAACGCGCTCTCCGCGGGCGAACAGGCGGCTCCCTATCTGCTCAAGTATCCTCAGCGCACTGTATCGGTTCACCTGAAAGACCACTCCAAAACGAACCCGAACGCCCTACTCGGCGAAGGCGACGAACACTGGAACGAGGTGATTCCCATTCTCAAAACCAAAACGGCGACCCGCTGGTACATCGTTGAGCAGGAGAGTTATGGGCAACCCCCGCTCGTCTGCGTAGAAAAGTGCCTTCGTAACTTTGAGAAGTTATGGACGCAGGGCAGTCTATAGAATGAAACGAATCAAGATACCGCATACCAATTTAGAGGTCTCTGCGCTCTGCTACGGTGTGGGCGGCTTCGGAACCGCGGCGCACGGCGAACTGACGGATAACCTCATCGCGCAGTTCCTTGAGGCGGGCGGCAACTTCATAGATACCGCGCACTGCTACGGCTTCTGGGCGAAGGAGGGGCAGGGGGCGAGTGAAAGGGCGCTTGGCGATAGCCTCCGTCGGCTGGGGTGTCGCGATAAAGTTGTCATCGCGACAAAAGGGGCGCACCCTGACGGCGGCAAGGACTACTCGCGTCCCGCTGATTTCCTATCGGCGGAGCTGATAGCCAACGACATTGAGGAGAGCCTTGAGCGCTTGGGGGTTAAGACGATTGACCTCTACTACCTACACCGCGACGATGGCGTTACGCCCGTAGCCTATATAATGGATAGGCTAAATAGCGAAATTCGGCAGGGGCGAATACGGTATCTGGGGGCGAGCAACTGGTCTGCGGAGCGTATCGCACACGCGAATCGCTACGCCGCGCAGAATGGATTTCAAGGGTTTGTCGCCTCTCAGGTTCAGTGGAGCCTTGCGGAGCCTCTCTGGAAGGCGACCTCCGACCCCACCCCCCGCTATGTCGCCAAAGAGGAGTTTGAGTGGCACTCCGCTTCGCAGTTACCCGTTGTCGCCTATAGCGCGACGGCGAACGGCTACTTTGCGGGGGATGGTTCCACGCCGGGAGCGTTCGTCAGCCCCGTCAATCAGGTGAGGCTTAATCGGGCGCGGGAACTGAGCGCTCGCCTTGACTGCACTCCTACGCAGGTCGCTCTCGCTTATCTTATGCGACAGCCGTTCCCAACCATTCCCCTCTTCTCAACCCTCAAGCCAGCGCATCTTTCCGAGGCTCTCGCAAGTGTTGAGGTGGAGTTGAGCGAAAGCGACGTAAAGTGGTTGCGCGATGGCGAGGATACTTGATGGAACTGAATCTAAAGGGTAAGGTCGTCGTGGTGACAGGGGGCGCAAGCGGAATCGGCAAGGCTGTCGCCGAAGGCTTCGCGGCGGAGGGCGCTCATATCGCGCTCTGGGACTACGCGGAGAGAACCCAAGAGGTAGCCGCCGATATAGAGAGCCGGTATTCGGTACGCGCCACTGGATTGCGGGTAGACGTGACCTCCGAGGAGGAGGTCTCTGCCGCTCTCTTGCGTACGGTGGAGGCTCTAGGGGCGATTGACCACCTAGTTCATTCGGCGGCTGTCGGCTCAGGGAAGTTCGGATTTCCCTTTACCAACCTTCGCCCCTCCGACTGGTTGCGCCCGCTACAGGTCAACATTATGGGTATGGTGAATGTCGCTCACGCCGTAGCGCCGCAGATGGCGGAGCGGAAGGCGGGGACGATGGTCTTTCTCGCCTCCGTCGCGGGGCAGATAGGTTCGCAGACCGACCCGCCCTACAGCGCGACGAAAGCGGCGAACATCAACTTTATGCAGTGCCTCGCGAAAGACCTTGCGCCTCACGGGATTCGGGTGAACGCCGTCTGTCCCGGTATGGTGCAGACTCCGCTCAACCACTCTGTCTGGCAGGCGTGGCATGACAACACGCCATCAGAAGAGCGACTGAGTTATGAGGAGTGGGCGGAGCGCAAAATTCGCGCCGCCGTACCCCTTGGCAAGTGGCAGACCCCGGAGGCTATCGCCGACATGATACTGTTCCTCTCATCAGAACGCGCCGAACACGTAACAGGGCAGACTATCAATGTGGATGGCGGCTTCGTCATGCACTGGTAGGGCTAATGGGCAATGTAAGGACTATCGCGCAGATATGGTATGCCTTCCAGCTTACGAGGCAAGTCCTTCCCACACACTCATCTATGCTTTGTTGATAGGCAGGAAGAAACAGTAGGCGCGACGAAGTTTATCTCGTAATCCAGTACACTGTAGGATACAAATGATGAATCCAAAAAGATATATATTCGCCCTATGCAGCACTCTTTGCCTGCTAATTACGCCCTATGTCGTCCACGGCGCGTCACAGCAAACGCCCCCGAAAGACGATGCTGTGAGTAAGGCGAACCAACTCCCTGCCAAAGGGGGGAAGACCTCATCAAAACAGCCTGATAACCTAACACCTGTTGAGAATGCAGAGGGCGGGACACTCTCACTCGCTCAACTACAGGGTAAAGTAGTCCTACTCGTCTTTTTCGGAAGGGGTTCGACTGATGCGGCGAACACGCTGATGCGAGAGGTTATTGTGGCTACTGCAAAGGAAAACGAGGCGCAATACGTTCTCGTAGGCGACCTGAAGGATGCCCCCGGATTTTTTCGCGGAGCGATACGCGGTGGTATCAAGAAGAGCCTCAAAGCTCGCCGTGAGGCACTGGAGGAGGCTTTTAAGAGAGGCGATATTGCGTGTGAACCCCGCCATAATCCCGCTCTGCTACTAGATTGGCAAGGTAGCCTAAAAGAGATACTCACCGTTGTGGGAAGCGTGGAAAGACTCTATCAAGCCGTCGTCCTCAACCGCGAAGGCAAGGTTACTTTCCGAGTAACACAGCCCGACCCTAAGACGAGTGATTCGGCGGAGAAATCACCTGTTGAAGCGATTGTAGCCGCAGTAAAGAACACTCTAGCAGAGAAGCCCAAAGAGAAGCCCTAATCTAGGTTTCGCGAACTATCTGATAGATTCAATTGCCAAGGCATTCTGCACTTTTGTAGCGCCATATTTAAGGAGAAAAGACTGTGTTTACGCGACGAAATTTTGTGTGTGGTATCGCTCTGCTCTGTTTTGTGTCCCTCTTCAATGCGGGGAGCCATGCAGACAAGGCTACGAAACTCTGGCCCCAACCCGACTGGGAGACCTCCACGCCGGAAGCGGAGGGAGTGTCCCCCGCAGGACTAGAGAAGCTAAAAGCTCTGTTTACGGAAAAGAAGACGCAAGCCGCCCTTGTGATACGGCACGGCAAAATTGTGGCGGAGTGGTACTGGGACGGCAAAGACAAGGAGTCGCGGTTTCAGGCGTTCTCCGTCACCAAGTCCATCGCAAGCACGGCGATTGGTCTGCTTATCAAAGATGGCAAGGTGAAACTAGAGCAGTCCGCCTCCGATTTCATCCCCGAATGGAAGAACGACGAACGCAAAGAGATAACGGTGCGCCACCTTATCACCATGACATCGGGGCTTACGAACAACGATGGGACGATTTTCGGGCAGAAAGACCAGTTAGGAAAATCCATCGCCCTACCGAAACTCAAGCAGGCGGGAACGCTCTGGAACTATAACAACGGCGCTTGCAACACGCTGAGTCAGGTGATAACCGCCGCAAGCGGTAAAGAGATGAATGACTTTCTGACAGAGAGGCTCTACAAACCGCTCGGCATTACGAATTTCGAGATGGACAAATCAGAGGGCAAAACGCTCGCTTATATGGGGATGCACACTTCTGCGAGAGAACTCGCCAAAATCGGCTACCTGTTTCTGCGCGACGGGAAGTGGAAGAAGAAGCGCCTACTTCCCAAAGGCTGGGTGGCGGAGGCGACGAACACAAGTCAGGAGTTGAACAAGGAGTACGGCTACCTCTGGTGGGTGCGAACGAAGAACGCCGACCCGAATTTGCCGAAAGACTCCTATAATGCAGCAGGGTTCGGCGGACAGTTTATCTCTGTCTTCCCCTCGCAAGACCTCATTGTAATTCGCTTGACGAGCCTACTGGAGGGGAACGCCTCTAATGTGGACGGCGATACTTTTGCGCGTGTCGCTCTCGCCGCCCTTGA
>CAIJLM010000098.1 GCA_903821495.1 uncultured Chthonomonas sp.
CCCTTTTGAGGTCATCACGGCGTGTTTTTGGCTAGAATGGATGCAACCGAGTCGCGATACCCGCTCCATGACCTTGGAACAAACAATGGCGTCCGCAAAATCCGGTAGGCATTTTAACACATCCGTAACGTAACGCCGCCCTCGATAGTAGGACTTGAGGTCAGAGACGCCCGCTTCTGGAAACCGCTCCCGCAACGAACCCAGCAGGTAGGCGCTGAGGCTCCCCATGAAGAACGCAAGCCCTACCGAGTTCTTAACCGCGACCTCGGACACAACGGAAATCAGAGAGACCAAAGTGTTGCTTTGCGTCTCGAAACTCAAACTCTATCTGGAAGCGCAACCAGCGTCAGCGCCCCTAAGCTCCTGTCGCTACTAAACAGGATAACATGGCTACTTCGCCCTGTCGCTAGGTGCGTCTTCTTGCAAATCCTCTACATGATGTATTAGCTCTTCTTTGCTTAAATGCTGGAGCAAACCGAGATTGTCTGACATGGTAAAATTTCCGTCTATAGGCACTCAATGCCTCAGACCTACAACACTCAGATTGAGATATGGAAATGAACGAGAGTTTCAAATCTACATTGATACTCTGAGGTATACGGCAGAATCGGAATGTTCTGGGTAACAAATTCACCGTCAGCCTTTAAATACCCTGCGTTATGCACAGCATAGTATTAGCAATCTATCCGATTGCTAATACTATGCTGTGCGATATACAGATGATATCTCTATTGCTCTGCCGTTTCTAACGACTGGCGAATATCCTTAAAGAGTAAAAAGAGATGTAGGGGGTTGGTAGGAGACTCTTCCATGCCGAATTTTAGATAAAATGCCTGAGCATCCTCGTCTTTGGCATGAACGAGAAATGCCCGTCCTCCTATGGCTTCCGCTCCTGCCAATGCACGCCGCAAAGCATCACGGAATAGGGCTTTACCGTATCCTTTGCCCTGTTCGGATTGGTCAACGGCAAACCGCGCCATGAGAATGACCGGGACGGGGTAACGTCCTTGTCCCTTGATAACACGGGCGGGGGTATCTTCTGGCGATACAGATGCAGGGGCAAGACTGTAGTAACCTATGACGGTAGAACCGCGTGTCAGAACGTAGGTTCTGGCTCCGCCGCTTGCCTGATTTTGCAGGGCGTACTTTACAAGAAAATCATTGAACGGCGGTTTACCGCAATCAAAGCCTCTACTTTCGTGGTTCTTAGTCAACAGGACAGGGGCGTTTAAGGGCGTCTCCATTAAAACAACTCTGGTTCGCTGAATAGGCGCCGCAATTCCGGAATAGATTTGGGCGGCGCGTCCAGACGCTGGCAGAACGCCTCCCACTGGTCGGGAGGAAGACGAAACTCTGTCTGATCTACCAGAATAGCGTGAGCGGCATCTAAAGATGCTTGTAGTACGAATTGGCTAACATTTGTCCTTTGCGCCCTTGCCGCTTGCGTCAATATCGCCTTTTCTGGTTCCGTCGCTCGTATAGACAGCCGTTTTTCTTTATGTGTGATAGTCGCCATATGTGGCATAGTATTTCTCCTCTCACTCGAATTAATCATACTATACCATATTGTACACCCGTTGTACACCCAATTCTATGATTGTTGTTGGCAACATTCTGCTCCCAGCCGAATTTGCTATAAAATATCGGCTCTTACTATCTAGCTTCTAATGGTGCAGGCGAACCATTGCGCTCCTCTTGGTGTTCGGATTCCCAACTGGTTCAGCTCGTGGGCTATCTCTCTCAGGCTGGCTATAATGACCCCAAGAATTCGGACAGTGGTTTAAGGTGGTCTGTTGTGTCAAAATAAACCTGAGAAGGAGACACTTATGTCGACACAACGTACCCGCTACTCCGCCGATTTGAAGGCGAAACTGGTTC
>CAIJLM010000099.1 GCA_903821495.1 uncultured Chthonomonas sp.
AACAAGGGACGCACTGCGAAGCATCTGGTCAAAGGAATCGGCAACGGAACGATTTCTCTTTCCCAAGATACGCTCGAACGCTTCTCCCGTCTTTTTGAAGCGGTGAATGCCGCCGTTACGCCATAACAATCAGATTAAGAACAGAGGTTCCCTGTAGTGACTGAAAAACGCTTAATAGAAGAAGCCTTCCCACTGAAACAAGCGAGTATTGATAGCGTTCACGAGAAGAACGTGCGGCACGGACACATCAGCACTCTACACATTTGGCCTGCGCGTCGTCCGCTTGCGGCTTGTCGGGCGGCTCTTATCGCTACTCTACTTCCCGATCCTGGCGATCCGAAAGCACGCGCCGAGTTGGTGAAACGCATTGGTGGTGAGGTCGTATCCGTACCCAAAAAAGTCGCGAAAAGAGATGGCACGGAAGAGACGAAAATCGTCGAAGAGACTGTTGGCGGCATCCTGCATTGGGGGCGTGAGCAGAATGAAGATGTCGCCCGATTCCGTGAAGAGATACGAAAGGCGTATGGTGGGAAGGCTCCAAAGGTACTCGATATGTTCGCAGGAGGAGGAGCGATTCCGCTGGAAGCAATGCGCCTCGGTTGTGATGTGACCGCCATTGACTACAACCCTGTTGCCTGGTTCTTGTTGAAATGTACGCTGGAGTATCCTCAGAAACTGGCGGGTAAGACTTGGCCCCTGCCAGAACAGGAAGTCAGTTCCGATCCTACTCTTATGCCGAAACAGGGCGCTCTCGATTTTGCAGGCAAGCAGAAAGCACTTGGAGACGAAGTGCCACTACAGATGGGCGACCTTGCAGCGCACGTTCGCTGGTGGGGGAACTGGGTGCTGGAACGTGCGAGAAAAGACCTTGCCGCTTACTATCCAACGCTTCCCCTCAACCCAGCGCAACCAGAGAGCGAGACCAATCCTCTTTGTCCAACCGTCGCTTACCTGTGGGCGCGTACCGTGCCACACCCCGATCCCAAACTGAATGGCTTGCGCGTTCCACTTCTGAAGACGCTCTGGTTGTGCAAAAAGGCAGGCAAGAAGCGTGCTTTACGGCTGAGTTACAATAATGTCGAAAACCGATTCGACTTCGAGATATTCACACCGCAGAATGATGCAGAGGTAGGCGCAGGCACAATGACCCGTACTGGCGTACAGTGTCCACCTATCGGTGACGGCAATACGGGCGTATTTCTGCGAATGGAGTACCTACAACAGTGTGGCAAAAGCGAACAGATGGGAGCGGTCTGCACCTCTGTTGTTGTAGATGTGCCACGCGTAAAAGGTTCTGGAAAAGGTGTCTTCTTTGGCAAGGAGTATCGTCTGCCAACGTCGGAAGAAAATATAGCGGCAGAGTGCGCCGTTGATGCTCTGGAAGACCTTGCCGCCGAACTGCCCTACGGGTTGCCATGTGAGCCAATTACTCCCCCCGATAGCCGCGCTGTTTTTGTACACTTATACGGATTAAACACGTTTGGTAAGCTGTTTACATCTCGCCAACTTCTCGCAATTGGAACTTTCATCAAACACACACGGACAGCTAGAGGAGCAATGAAGACGCTTTACGGAACGGTGGAAAAACTTCCGACTACTGTGGATTATCTTGTTGAAGCCTTGACTGCATACCTTGCTATCGCAATTGATAAAGTGGCGGACTATAACAGTTCAATATGCCTTTGGGCTAATATAGGCGAATTCATCGCTCATACCTTCACCCGATATGCTTTACCAATGACTTGGGATTTCTCAGAAGTATGCCTAACTTACGATACAACAGGAGCATATGATGGAGCCACCGATTGGATGTGCCGAGTAGTTGAGCACCTAGTCAAAACTACAAGCGGTGAAAATGTGAATGTCATCAATACCACCGCTACAAAAACAATAGGTGAAAATTGTTTCGACACCATTATGACTGATCCACCTTACTATGATGCTGTTCCTTAAGCGGATCTTTCAGATTTCTTTTATGTTTGGCTTCGTCGTACCTTGGGGGACTATTACGGTACCGCATTTGCTGAGCCTCTCACTCTGAAACCTGAGGAGCTAACGCAACAAGTCGGGCGACACGGGGACAAGGATGAAGCGAAGCAGTTCTACGAAGATGGAATGGCACAAGCGTTTTCGATGGCTTGTCGCGCTTTGAAACCAGATGGACGTATGGTGATAGTCTTCGCTCACAAGCATCCAGATGCATGGGAAACCCTCACAACCGCTATGATTTCCGCTGGTTTCGTAGTTACTGCTTCATGGCCTATCGATACAGAAATGAGTGGTGGTGTTCGCAATTATAACCGCGCCTCTCTTTCCTCTTCTGTCTGGCTGGTCTGCCGGAAGCGTGCTGCTGATGCAGGCAAGGGCTGGTATAAGCAGGTGCAACCGCGCATGAAGGAGCGGATCACGGAACGCCTGCGCTACTTCTGGGATATAGGAGTGCGCGGTCCTGACTTCCTTTGGGCAGCTATTGGACCAGGGTTAGAAGCGTTCTCCGCCTATGACGAAGTGCGACGTAATGACGGTAAACCATTCAGCGTTTCTGAGTTTCTCAAAGAGGTTCGTCGCCTAACAACAGACTTTGCGTTGGGTCAGATAGTCTCTGGAGGTACGGAAGGTTTGGATGAGTGGACGCGCTACGCTCTGATGCACGCCGCCAACTTTGGTACAGGGGGCGCGCCAGTAGGGGAGTGTATTCTGCTCTCCGGGGCTTATGGTCTTGACCTCAATCTGCTCACAGGGGTACGCGGTATCCTGACAAAAGCGAAAGCCAAACCTGCTCCTACGGATGACGAAGGGGCTGAAAGTGCAAACGGCGCAGAGGAATCGGGAGGTAGTGGTTCGGAACTTCGCTTGCTCCGCTGGGATGAGCGTAAGCGCGATGACCTGGGCGAAATGCACCCGACCTACGGTTTGCCTTATCTCGATATGCTTCATCGCCTTGTGCGAGAGTGGGCGAATGGCGACGTTGCCCGCGTTACAGAGTATGCCGCCCGCAACGGACTGGGACAAAACGAGCTCTTTTGGAAGGTAGCGCAAGCGTTCGCCGAGGTAAACGAACCTCAGTCCCGTGAGCGAACACTGCTGGAAGCCGTTATCGCATGGGGACGAGGACGTTCCATCACAGCCCCAACTCCTATCACCAAACCACAGACAGGCACTCTCGAATTTGAGGAGACAACATGAAGTCTCTGGATGACCTGCTACCTAAACATGAAGACTACGATTTTGAGGCAAAAGCCGCGCAAGGGCGTGATGGCAGAGGAGAAGTTCCACGTTCAATCTGGGAAAGCTACTCCGCTATGGCGAATACCGAAGGCGGCGTTCTCTTATTAGGCGCGGAGGAGGATAAAGCGGGTCACCTACAGGTTTTGGGATTACAAGATATTGAGCGAGTTCACAAAAGCCTTTGGGATAGCCTTAACAATCGCCAGGTTGTTAGCGCTAACCTTTTACGCGAGCAAGATGTCGCCGAAGCGGAGCATAATGGGGTACGACTGCTCTGCATCCAAATACCACGCGCCACGCGCACACAGCGCCCTGTCTATAGTGGCTCCAATCCGCTTACGGGAACCTACCGCCGCAACTATGAGGGCGATTACAAATGCGATGAAGAGACGGTGCGTCGTATGTTGGCGGAGGCTGTGGAGGAGGTGCGAGATGCGCGTATCCTTCCAGGATTCGGTCTGAATGACCTCGATGCCGAGAGCCTCACCGCCTACCGTAATGAGATGAAAAGCACGAATCCCAATCACCCTTTCCTTGCTTTTGATGACCTTGAATTTTTGAGAAATATAGGAGGTTGGGCGACAGACAGAGTAACAGGCGCTGAAGGGCTAACCCTCGCAGGTCTGTTGATGTTCGGTCGACTACATACCATCCTAGACGCGGTTCCGCACTATGTAGTGGACTATCAGGAACGCCCTATGCCGCCTTCAGAGCAACGATGGGTGGATCGCATCACAACGGATGGAACTTGGACAGGCAATCTGTTTGACTTCTTTCGTCGGGTCTATCGTAGATTGATTGCCGACCTGAAAGTGCCGTTTCGGCTACAGCAAGGTAGTAAGCGCGTAGATGAAGACCATGTGCATGAGGCGTTACGCGAGGCATTAGTCAATACATTGATTCACGCAGACTTCACAGACCGCATCCCCATCCTGATTGTAAAAAGGCAAGACTATTTCGGCTTTCGGAACCCTGGTGGGTTGAGATTGCCTGTTGAAACCGTTTTACGCGGTGGCGAAAGTGACTGCCGTAACCGTCGCCTTCAAAAGATGTTTCAATTGATAGGTGCGGCGGAACAGGCAGGCTCAGGGTTTCCAAAAA
>CAIJLM010000100.1 GCA_903821495.1 uncultured Chthonomonas sp.
AGCCTCTCCGTTTTTGCGGAAAGTTTCCTGAAAACCGCCATTTTCCCGAACGAGAAAGTGGCATAAAACAAGAAACTTTTGTCCCTAATCCCAATAGTTTCTTAAAAACCGCCATTTTCCCGAATGGGGAAACAGGCGGTTTCAGGAAACTACGTCGAAGGGAGAGGCTAAGTAGTGACAGCGGAACACACCCAAAGAAAGCGCTCCTCTATGCACCGCACCCTCCATAGCCTCGTGGTTGGAATCTCGCTAATGTGCGGGATTATCGGTTCTGTTTTCGCCTCCGGCCCTCAGATACAGTATCGGGTAGAGGTGGGCAGTATCGCAAAAAAGACGCTCCATATTCGACTGACGCTCGCCGCGCCGCCTACGGAGAAGACTGCCTTTGAGATTCCCGCGTGGACTCCGGGCTACTATCAGATTCTCCACTACGAAAAGAATCTCTCCAATGTACGGGCGACAGACAGCGCGAAGCGCCCGCTTACGTTATCCCACCCTTCGCCGCGACGTTGGGAGGTGGAGAACCCTAGTCGCTCCGCCTCCATTAACCTAGAGTACGACGTTACTGCGAACGAGGGCGGACACGGCTTCTTTAGTTCGAGTTTAGAGCCAAACGCTGGCTTTATCAATGGGGCTTCCGCGTTTATCTACCCGGTGGAGTACAAAGAGGCGCGAATCACCCTCGTTATGAAAATGCCCGCTCAGTGGAAGGTCGCGACGGGATTAGACGCTCTCTTATCCTCAAAGCGGGAGGCGAACGCCTTCCGCTTTCAAGCGCAAAACTACGACCATCTGATAGACTGCCCAGTTCAGTTTGGGAAGTTCGACTCGTTCTCGTTCACCGTATCCAAAACTCCGTTTCAATGCGTGATGGTCGGCGAGCATAAGGCGGATGTCCCCGCCTTCCAAAAGAACCTTATCACGGTAGCGAAAGAGGCGGAGAAGATACTCGGCAGGTTTCCTTTCAAGCGGTACGTCTTTCTATTTCATGTTGGAGGCGCGGCGTTTAGCGGGGGGCTAGAGCATGGCAACTCAACGAATATCCATCTGTTCGGCGCTATTGGGACGGGCGGCGGCGATGGAATCTATCCGCTTATCGCTCATGAGTTTTTCCATGCGTGGGACGTAAAGTACATTCACCCTGTGCAGTTAAGCCCCTTCGACTATACCAAAGAGGTGCGTAGCCCTAGCGTCTGGTTCGCGGAGGGCGTGACCGACTACTACGCCCAACTGCTACTGGTTCGGGCGGGCGCTTTCTCGAACGAGTGGTTTTTCAAAGACATGGCGGGGCGTATTCAGTCGCTGAATGGCAATAGCGCCCGCAAAACCGTCACTCTCGAAGAGGCGAGCCGGAAAGCGTGGGAGGGCGGAAGCATGGGCTTTGGGGGGCTGAGTTACTATGAGAAAGGGAGTATCGTCGGCTTCTACTTTGATTTGCGGCTTCGGGCTCTTACGGAGGGCGCGAAAGGACTGGACGACGTTCTGCGCGAACTGGTAGAGAGGTACGCCTCCAAAAATCGGGGCTATCCCGACGACGCGATTTTAGCCGCTATAAACAACGCGGCGGGGATTGACCTCTCCGCGGAGTATAACGCTTATGTGCGTGGAACCGACGACATAGACTGGGATAGCGCCTTGAAGCCCTATGGGTTGCGCTATGTGCAGAAGGAGACGGGTTTTCTTGGCGTGATGACCTCTCCCGCCGCCTCTGGAACTGCGCCTGCCGTTATTGTGCAGGTTATGCCGGGAACGTCCGCCGAAACGATAGGACTGCAAAAAGGGGACATTATCATGCAAATCAACGACAACAGTCTGAATGCGGGGAACTATCGAGAGGCGCTACAGGCGATGAGACCGGGGGCGGAGATTCGCGTGGTAGTGAAGCGCAAAGCCGAAACCCTTACGCTGACCGGAAAGTTGGGAGCGCGCCCCGGCGACGTTGCGATTGAGCCGCTTCCGAACGCGGAGTTACAAGGCAGAGAGGAGAGCCTCCGAAAACTCCTCCTCTCAAGCCCCCTCGCGCCTAAAAAGGAGTAGAAAACGCCTGTAATGAAGAGACGCCTATTCTATTTTCTGCCGCTTCTGTTGTGGATGGGGCTTATCTTTTACCTTTCAGGACGCGCCGGAGCCAACGACAACTCTCTCCCTCTCCTTGCGCGTCTTCTTGAGCGCGTGATACCGGGGATGTGGGCGCGTTTGGACGCGCAGAACATAGACGATGTGAACTTTATCTTTCGTAAGTCGGCGCACATTACGGAGTATTTCATTCTAACGTTCTGGGCGTTTCGGGCGTTGCAGTATGGCAAGGCGCGTATCGCCATTCAGGATATAGCGACAGGCGCAGTTATCGCGTTTCTATACGCCTGCGCCGATGAGTTCCACCAAGCCTTTGTACCGAATCGCACTTCGTCTTTTGGCGATGTGATGGTAGATAGTATCGGGGTGGCGTTGGCTTGCGTTATTGTTTTGTTGTGGAAGGGGCATCAGTCGCTGGGTAGCGCCCTCTTTCCGTCATCGCTAAAGGGTGGCGAGGAGTGACGTTATTTTTAGCGCCTCCATCCTCTAAAATCCGCCCTCGCCCCGTCATGGAAGGTACACGCCGCCTATACAAACAGGGTATAATGAATACATTGTGAATTTGAGAACAAAGTGAGCGATGAAGAGTATGGCGAATACAGCCGAGCAGAAACGTCCGATAGATACCGCGCCGCCCCACTACACAGGCAAAAAAGAGGTCTATGTTCGCGAGATGTTCGCGGGTATCGCCGATAAGTACGACCTTCTCAACTCCGTTTTGAGTTTTAATCAGCACAAAACGTGGCGACGGTTGGCGGTCAGCCTTGCGAAACCTACCCCCGGCTCTCAGTGCCTCGATGTGTGTTCGGGTACGGGCGACTTCGCCCTTGACCTTGCGAAGGCGGTTGGCTCGAAGGGGCGTATTGTCGCCTCGGATTTTTGCGAACCGATGATTCGTAATGGGCTGCACAAAATGTTGAGCGCCGCCGCCCCCGTTACGATGATGGTCGCCGACTGCGAACGCCTTCCCTACTCCTCCAACTCCTTCGAGGTGGTGACGGTTGGGTTTGGCATTCGCAACGTCGCCCATATCGAGAGAGCCGTAGGAGAGATGGCGCGGGTGGCTCTCCCCGGCGGACGCGTGGCGATACTAGAGTTCAACCGCCCTCTACCGTGTTGGTATAAGCCTTTCATAGATTTCTACCTGTTCCAAGTCCTCCCGCGTATCGGGGGGCTACTCAGTAGGAAAGAGGCTTACACCTACCTACCCGAATCGATGAAACATTTTGTCTCCCGTGAAAAACTCTCCGAAACCATGCAGGGCGCAGGCTTGACCGATATTCACGTGCGCGACCTGAATTTCGGGACGGTCTGTATCCACATTGGAACCAAACCCCTGACTGTGAAAGCGACGGAATGAGTACGACTTCTTTTCTCATAAACCCTGCGACAACAGCGCAAAGCCTTCCGCCAGATATCACGCCTGCGGTAGCCGCGCCTATGATTGCCTTCCTAGAGTTCGTTAGCCCTGACTTGGAGGCGGTTGAGGAGCGGATGGATAGCGATTTAGGGGACGACCTCAGAACTGTCTATGATGTAACGCGGCATCTGTTACTGGCGGGAGGCAAGCGATTACGCCCCGCAATGGTGGCTCTCGCCGCCCGCGCTGTACTACCCGATACCCCCCGCGAACGGATTGCATTGGTAGGGGCGGGGGTGGAGTTCGTTCACATGGCGACCCTTGTGCATGACGACGTGGTAGACAATACCGCGACTCGGCGCGGCAAGCCTACCGCGAACTCGGTCTTTGGAAACGGCGTGGCGGTGTTGAGCGGCGACTACATTCTCGCCCGCGCAATGCGTCTGCTTACGCTCGACGGCGATATTCGCATTATTCGCACTGTTTCCGATATTACCATTGAGATGAGCGAAGGGCAGGTGATGGAGATTCGGGCGACAGGGAACCCTAATCTGCCGCGACACGACTATTTGGAGATACTTAGGAAGAAGACGGCGGTCTTCGTGGAGGGCTGTTGTAGGGTGGGGGCGATGGTTGCGGGGGGAACAGATGAGGTTCAGGAGGCGCTGGCGCGGTATGGTTACGCGATAGGCATGGCGTTTCAACTCGCCGATGACCTGCTTGACTATACGGGCGACCCTGCTATAACGGGCAAGCCTCGCGGTAGCGACCTCAAAGATGGACGCGCCACCTTGCCGTTGTCGCTTGGCTTGGAGGCGGGGAGCGGGAAGGAGAGGGCGCAGCTTCTGGCGGCGTTTGGCGTTCCTGACCTTGCGGACTCGGAGGTTCTCGCCATCTGTGAAATTTTGGAGCGTTACGACTGTTTTGAACGCACTCGCGCCGTCGCGTGTAGTTATCTGAATGAGTCGGATACCGCGCTCTCTATTCTGCCGCCCACTCCCGCTAAAAACTGCTTTGAGCAGTTGACCGAGTTCGTCGTGCAACGCGACCGTTAGGCGGTGAGAGTAGCGCCTCGCTCGTCCCTCGTTTTTCCTCAAAACCCTCAAGCAAATTTCACCCATTAGAAGGAACGTTTCGTGAGATTACAGAACAAGCGTATATTGATAACCGGAGCCTCGTCAGGAATTGGAGAGGCGATGGCGAAAGCCTGCGCCCGCGAGGGAGCCGATGTTATTCTTTTATCACACCATTTACAAGACCTCCAAAAAGTTACCGACGCGATACGGCAGAGCGGAGGGAAGGCGCACTCTATTCTGACTGACCTGAGCCAACAGGAGCAGGTGGACGGGCTTATCCCGCGCTTGGAGCGAGAGATAGGCGAAATTGACACCCTCATAAACAACGCAGGGTTGGGATGGGGAGGGATGATTCCAGATGTCGCTATGCAAGATTTGCGCTTAGTGTTCGAGGTGAACTTTTTCGGGATGTTTAACCTCTGCAAGCAGGCTCTTACTGTGATGGGGAGCCGACGGAGAGGACACATTATTAACGTCACGTCCGCGTCTGGAAGGTTTGGACTGCCCGGCGTATCCGCTTATGCCGCAAGCAAGGGCGCGTGCCATACCTTTACCTCTGGTCTGCGCGTGGAGGGGCGGCTCTTAGGGGTCTATGTCACCGAGGCGCTACCTATTTCTGTGAGTACGCCCTTTTTCGATACGATGGAGGGCAAGAAGTTTAAGCCCAAGGGCGTTGTGCAGACACCGGAAAAGGTCGCTGAGAGCATTGTGCGTTGTGTATGTTCGCGCCGCCCTAAGGCGGAGGTGCTGCCCTTTCCACTGATACGCCTCGCTTTTGTGATTGACGCTATGTTTCCGGGGCTACTGGATAGGTTGCTTGGGAAAGACCATGAGTAGAGGGCTTAAACCCCTCTACTGTACACTCTAAGTTGTAGGAGTTTGGGATAATATAGGCAACGCCCACAATAAGCGCTTCTTTCTTGCCCACCCCTTCCCAACCCTACCCTTTCGCAAGGGGCAGGGCGAATGCCTGAATTGGGAAGGCTTGGGGGGTTCCAAAAGGTCGGTGGAGCGCGGTAGCGCCCGACAAGGTTCCGCTTTGCGAAGGCGGAGACTTAAAGTCGGCGGTCGCCAAAAGAATCGGTTATTTTAGGGTTTATCCATAGTATAAGGGCGGTGTATTGACGTTGTTTTCACGAGGCTATTCGCCTCGCGAGACCTCACCCTGCCTCTCCTTCGCAAGGAGAGGAGTCTTTCCGCCGCTATTTGAGGTAACAAGCCCGCTATTCAAGGCGTTTTGAGAGATACCTTAACCCGAATTCACGTTAAATAGCGGGAGGAGATAAGATGAACACATTCACAGAATCTACGATACGCCAGTATTCGGAATCCGGCTCTTTTGCGCGGGGAAGAGAGTACTATAAACAAGGAGCCGTTGACGCTGTTGTGCGGCGAGGCGACACTATTCAGGCGGAGGTTGAGGGTAGTGAATATGAGCCTTACGACGTAAGCGCGACCCTCCTCGCGACGGGCGGTATCGTGGCGCGTTGTAGTTGCCCTTACGAGGGTGGCGGCTGGTGTAAGCATATTGTGGCTGTCCTACTGCACTGCCTCAACGAGCCGGAGGAGGTGGAGAATCTTCCTATGCTGGAGAATCTGGTCGCCTCGCTTGACCGCGCCGCCCTACTGACCCTCCTTCTCAATCTAGCGCGAAGCAACCCCAAACTTGTATTGGAGATAGAGTTGGAGATAGCGAACCTCAAGCCTCAGCCAGCTCTTACGAGCGCAGGGGTGTCGCCAACGCCGCCGCCCCGCACTCCGGTAGATGTATCGGCGATACGCAGGAAGACGCGCGCCGCGCTAAAAATCGTGAGTGGAAGCGAGAATTATGAATGGGACGACAACGGCGAGGAGATTTTGAGCGAATTGGAGGAGGAAGTCTATCCGCTGATAGAAATTGCGGAGGCGGCTAGGGAGGCGGGCGCGGGAAGTGAAGCTCTAGCCGTCCTGGAAGCGATTACCGACGAACTGGTGAAAGGGTGGGAGGATATCAGCGACATTATTTATGACGCTTCCGACCTCTTCAGCGATTTGGGACGCGCTTGGGCGGAGGCGTTCTTGACAATGGACTTGACCGAACGAGATAGACTAGACTGGATAAAGCGATTCGAGAGTTGGCAAAAGGTAAAATACGAGAGCGGTTCCTCCGACAGATTGCAGGTAGCGGTCGAGGCGGCGCGGCAGGGGTGGGATTACCCCCCGCTGGTTCGCGTTCTGCAAGGCGAGATAACCGGGCAAGGCGCATGGGATGGAGAGCGTCCCGACTGCGCGGACGACCTTGCCTCGGCGCGTTTGAACATTTTGGAGCGGCAAGGGAGATTGCAAGAGGCGGCTTATTTGGCGGAAGCCGAGGGGCAAGTGGATAGGTATATGGGGATACTTGTGCGTTTGGGGAGGATGAAAGAAGCCGTCGATTACGGTATGAAGCACCTCGCCACCACCGATTCCGCTCTTGCGTTGGCGAAGACGCTACACGAATGTCGCGAAACGGCTTTGGCGTTACAGACTGCCGAACACGGCTTGAGTCTTCAAGGGTATCGGTATACGCTAGCGATATGGCTACGCGATACCGCGCTGACCGCTGGAGATGCAGAGACAGCGATAAGAGCGGCGATGAGCGGTCTCAAGGAAAACCCTGAACTAGCCGACTACCTACGTCTTCAGGAGTTCGCTGACGAAAAGTGGGACGCTCTACGCGAGGAGATACTGACTACCTTGCGGGAATCAGGGTCTCTTAGCGCCTCTAGCAAGGCGGACATTTTCCTGCACGAAGGGCTATATGAAGACGCTCTGAATGCGGTGCGCGGTAATTGGAGTGGCGAACTTGTCGCCCGTGTGGTTGAGGCGGTTACGCCCTACTATCCTTTTGAGGTGATACCGATATGCAAAGAGCAGGCGGCGCGAATTATGGACGCGGGTAAAGCCTCTCATTATGATGATGCCGCGCAATGGGTGGGTCGTGTACGAGTCGCCTACTTGATGGCAGGGCGAATGACGGAGTGGCAAGAGTATAGAGCGGAACTACTGGCGACGCACCAGCGCAAATATAAACTTGTTCCCTTGTTGCGAGAGATTTAGAGGGCGAGGCGGCAGATTGCACTGCCTTCTTCTCGCTCTTAATCTAAATTTAACGCGCTCTTAACATTACCTTAAAACGCATTGACTATACTCCGAGTAAGAAACACTTAGAATAGACACAAGGAGTATAGTCTACATGAACCTGAAAGGTTTTCACAAAGGCGTGATGTTCGCCGCCGCGAGTCTCTTCGCGATAGCGACAGTCAAAGCGCCGGCGCAGACGCTACAAGGCGCAGGAGCCACTTTCCCCTACCCGATATACAAAGAGTGGTTCGCGCAGTTCCAAAAAGCCACTAACATTGGCGTAAACTATCAGTCTGTTGGTTCGGGCAAAGGATACACGTCGTTCAAAGCCAAGACCGTTGACTTCGGCGCGAGCGATGCCCCGCTTACGGACGAGGAAGAGCGTTCGCTTTCCGCTCCTGCAGTGCATATCGCTACTGTTGGCGGCGCGGATGTTCTGGCTTACAATATACCGGGACAGGGAGCGGGGCTTAGGCTTACCGCTGACATCGTTGCAGGTATCTTTTTGGGCAAAATCGTCAAATGGAACGACCCTAAAATCGTGAAAGAGAACCCAAAAGCCAACCTACCAGATCTTGCCATTCAATCTGTCCATCGTACAGACGGCTCTGGAACCACCTATATTTTTACGAGCTACCTCAAGAAGGTCAGCGCGGAGTGGGCGGCAGGACCCGGCGCAGGCAAATCAGTTAATTGGCCCACTGGGTTAGGCGGTAACGGCAATCAGGGCGTTTCGGGCGTTAT
>CAIJLM010000101.1 GCA_903821495.1 uncultured Chthonomonas sp.
GAGGAGGCGAAGAAGGCGGGCGCGGCGGTCATTCGGTACGGCGCGTTTCTGAATAATGTGTTTCACTTTCTTATCGTCGCCTTCACGATATTTATGATGGTGAAAGCGATGAACAGGCTTCGTAGAAAGCAGGAGGAGACTCCCGCGCCTGCGCCCGCGCTCCCTGAGCCTTCCAACGAGGAGAGACTCCTCACTGAGATTCGAGACCTTCTTAAAAAGAACGGATAACGCCCCGTGAACACGCTCTACTTTTCCTTGACAGATTTCTCCTATTAGCGTCATACGCGCTAACTTAGGCGATTCCGTCCATCCCTTTCGCACTCCTCCAAAGTCGGCGGAGAGCGAGAGCATTGCAAGTCTCCCCTTTGTGAAGGGGTAGGGTTGGGAAGGGGTGGCTGTAGTAGCGTAATTCGATCCCGACTTCCAGATTCTCTATCTCAAACCCTAACCTGAGTAGTTACCCTGAATGAAGCATATCGTACTTGATTCATCTTCGCTAGGAGTTCTCTCCAACCCTGCAAAAAGCGAAGAGGTCAAAGCCATCATGGATTGGAATGAGCCTTGGGAAGAGGTGGGCGTTACAAGGAGGCAGTTGCGAAAAAAACGTATCCCGACTTTTTGGAGAGAAACAAAATATCTTGAAAAAAATCGATTCGTTATGAAGCGGATTACGCTAGAAAAGGTATCCTACATTTGAGGAATTTGTTAACCTGTATGAAATCTTCACATCGTACAGTTAGCCTACTGTCCTGAAAGGAATTTCTCGCC
Source organism: uncultured Chthonomonas sp. (assembly GCA_903821495.1). GTDB lineage: Bacteria > Armatimonadota > Chthonomonadetes > Chthonomonadales > Chthonomonadaceae > CAIJLM01. The sequence continues at coordinate 769 of CAIJLM010000101.1, forward strand.
TTTTTCTCACTATTGGAGGAGGGTCTATGAACAATTCAGTTAAATCTCCGCAGAAATCTAAGCCAAACGCTTTTTCTCGCCGCGTCCTTATGCAGGCGGGAGTGTTGGGGCTTTCCAGTCTGGAACTCTCGCGTCGCGCTTTCGGGCAGACATTCTCGCCTCCTACCGAGATAGAAGGGGAGCGAGAACCCAGCGGAATTGGAACCAGAGCGGTCGTTTCTCAATACCCCCTGGTTGACCGTATGACTTTTGGAACCACTTACGACGAAGTCACGCTCTACAACTCCAAAGGTTGGGCGGCTTATCTTGAGTATCATCTGGCTCCCGAAAAAATAAGCGACAATGCGCTGACCAATCGGCTTCAAGAGTTTCCCTGCACCGCCTGCACCCCCTATCAAAACCTCCGCGTCTATGGGTGGCGCACCGGATACGATGTCTATTACGATATGGCTTCGGCGCAGATTGTACGCGCCGCCTATGCAAAAGCGCAACTGCTAGAGGTGATGACCGAGTTCTGGCTCGACCACTTCAACGTGTTTAATAACGCTATTTCCAACGAACTTCTGCCGACCTATGTACGCACTATTCGTAGCCTCGCCCTGTCTGACTTCCCCACTCTCCTACGAGCCGTCGTCAAGAGCGGCGCGATGATGCAGTACCTCGATAATGACCGCAATATCACGGGGCAACACAACGAAAACTTCGCGCGGGAGCTGATGGAACTGCATACGCTAGGAGTCTACAACGGCTATAGCGAAACCGACATATACGTCGCTCGCCGATGCTTTACAGGTTGGAGCCGCGAGGCGATTGATGACAACATGGATACGACCACCAACAAAAACTGGGGGCTATTCAAATTCTATCCTGACTGCCACGATAACGAGGGCGGATACTTCCTCGGCACAAAATCTACTGACCTTATTGTGAAAGGCGGGATAGAGCAGGGTGAAGGAATTCTTACCAAACTCGCTCTAAACCCCAACACCGCAAACACCATCGCCACAAAACTGTGCCAAAGGTTTCTTGGCGAAAACGTCTCCGCTACGTTTATACAGTCTACCGCGAACACCTTCCTAACCAGTAACGGCGACATCAAGACGGTTCTGCGCTACATCCTTAACGAGACTAACTTCAAAGCCAACTACTCGCCCCGCTTTAAGCGCCCCTTCCGGTATCTAATCTCCTCAATACGCGCCTCCTATGGAAACATTGTGGATACCGGAGACGTACTCTGGTGGCTTCTACAGCCTCTACGCCAACAGCCCTTCCAGTGGGGCCCGCCCAACGGATATCCCGACACCTATTTGGCATGGGTAGATAACCTGCTACCGCGCTGGAAGGCGGGAATGGGGATAGCCCAAAACAACTTCTGGGGAGTGCGAACGAACCCCTTCCTCTATATGACGGGAAGAACGCCCGCGAACGTCGTGACCTATATCAACAAGTATCTGTTTGGAGGCGGGTTAAGCGCATCCAGTCAAGCGAGTCTGCAAGCCTATATGAAGACAAATACCCCCACCAACGCTCAGATACGCGAGACTATCGGTCTTGCGCTCTCGTCACCCGACTTTATGATGTATTAAGGAGGCTTCGACAATGCGTATCCCTACAGACACAGGGTGTTCTGAATATCAACAGATGAACCGCCGAAGCGCTCTCTCTGCGCTAGGCGCAATGGCGAGTTCTTGGATTCCGCAGGTGAACTACTCGGAGGAGGAGCCGCAACCCAGTATCAAGCCCGTTGGCGGAGGAGGGATTCTACCCCGCGCAACAACGACACGCGATATTGTGGTGACGATATTCCTGCGCGGGGGGGCGGATGGTCTAGTCCTCTGCCCTCCTTGGAAAGACAACGACTACGCCAACTATCGGCGCGGAACGCGTATCTTTCCGCCGACCTCCTCAGACGCTTTCCGTAAGGCGATTGACCTAAACAACTTTTTTGGAATGCCGCAGGCGATGGCTCCCCTAAAGAGCCTCTACACATCCAAAAACCTGCTGATAACTCACCAGACTGGCTCGATGAACGATACGCGCTCTCACTTCGACGCACAGCACTTCATGGAGGTGGGAACGGATAGTAAGCAGCTCTGGGTGGGGTGGATGGCGCGTCACCTAAACAGCGTCGCCCCGACAAAATCGGATGCCGTACTGCGCGGGGTGGCATTATCGGGGCTTATGCCGCAGATACTGGACGGAGCCTTACAGACCGCCGCCCTGACGGATTTGACAAACTACGCCCTGCCGGGAGACAGCGCCACAGTCGCCAACCGTCTGGGCTGGCTTACTAAAGCCTACTCCACTGCGGAAGCCTCAATGAGCAATGCCGCAACCAACGCGGTAAAGACGCTGAACCTGTTGCAGACTATCAACTACCCGGCTTATCAACCCGCTACCGGTGTAGTGTACAATCCGCCGATAGCCTCTACGCTTGCGAATGGGAGCGTAGTAAATTCGGACATGGCTTGGCACGTGAGAGATTTCGGCGAGTCGCTCAAGTCTACCGCCGCCCTTATAAAGTCGGGAGTAGGTATTGAGACCGTCCATGTTGACTTTGGAGGCTGGGACTTCCACAGGGACGAGTGGGTTTTTGAGGGGCGTAATGGAGACGGCACGGCGAACTTCGGCTGGCGCTTCTGGTTTCCCTACTCGCTTGCCGCAAACCTCGCCGCGTTCTACAAAGACCTCGATGCGACCAAGTTCTCCGATGGCACAACGCTTATGAACCGCGTGACCGTTGTGGTGATGTCTGAGTTCGGGCGCACCGTGAACGAAAATGGGAACTATGGAACCGACCACGGGCATGGCGGCACAATGATGTTTCTGGGGAAGAACGTGAACGGAGGGCAAGTCATTGCGGATTGGAAATCGCTAGGCACAACGGGTATCGACGTGTTCGGCGGATTAGCGACCACCCTGGACTACCGTATCTTCTTAGGCGAACTTTTGGAGAAACGACTGCTAAACGGAGGACAGCTGGGGACAGTTTTCCCCGGCTACACAAAACCCGCCTCTGGTTGGCGGGGAGCGTTCAAAGCCTAGCGCGTCTGCAAACAACCGCCTCCTCTTATGAGGGAGGCGGTTAGAGGAGTTGGCGTAAAACGGTTCGACTGTTTCAGGGCGTTGCCTCCACTGTTAAGAGGAGATAAAATTTAGGTAAATTTTATTGCAAACCCCTTTTCAGAAAGCGAGTCTATTGCTATAATAGACGCATGAGGTGAAACGTTTCAGTTTTCGCCCTCTACGCGCTCTCATCACCTGTTCCCCCCAAACTATTTAGTGGAAAGGAAACATTCCATGCTTCGCAGAAGTATCCGAGCGTTTACGCTCATCGAACTCCTCGTCGTTATCGCGATTATCGCGATTCTTGCGGCGATTCTCTTCCCCGTCTTCGCTCAAGCCCGCAACGCGGCGCGCAAAACGAGCGACCTGTCCAATATGAAGCAGATTCTCAATGCGGCGACCATGTACACCCAAGACTACGACGAGGTCTTGTGTGGTCCCGCCCTCCGAGTTTGCCAGACCATTGATGTCGCCTCCCCGCCCAATCTCTGGAACGGACGCTGGCGCACATGGCCCGAACTCCTCTACCCCTACGTTAAGAACATGGACATCTTCACTAGCCCGAACCGCGCCGACTCTCCCTACTACGGCTACGGCATGAACGTGAACTCCTCCAACGACGACTTCCCCACGGCTTGGGATGGCGCAGGAAATGGCGGAGGAACTCCTCCCGGTAACTGGAACAATGGACACTGCGTAGGCGCAGGCGTAGGAGCTACTAGCCCCGGACAGTCCGCCGTCCACTTAGCGGCATCGGTAGCGCCCTCTACGACCATCTACTTCCACAACTCCAACTCTACCATCTATCAGGAAGGGTTGAACAAGTGGGCTGACCTAGAAGCGCTTGCGGTGACACTGCCCGGAGAAGCGGCTAGCCTTGAGATTGACGGAAGCGAGACCATCGCTCAACTCCTGCTCACGGGCGGCTCCGCAGTCGACAACAGCGTCCGTATCAAAGAGCCTCACCGCTTCTCTGGCGGGCTTAACATCGGCTTTCTGGATTCCCATGCAAAGTGGCATAAGCCGTCTAGCATCAAAGGCGAGTGGTGGAGCCTAGAGCAGGTTCCGCAAGGCGTAGAGTAGACCCTATCCTTATAGTCATCCTCTTGCTGTTTTAATCGGCAAGGGGATGATTAGGGATTCATTTAGGATGACCCCACCATGAAAAACAGAGAGATTAGCCCTGCGCTCGTCGTTCCCTTTATTGTCGTCGTTCTCCTTATCTTCGCCTATTTCTTCCTAATGAAGCCGAAAATGGAGGCGGATAGCGCCTTAGCGAACTTCAATTCAGAGGAAGCCAAAGCGAAACGCGACCCCGATAAGAAACAACTTAGCCCAGAAGGACAGGCGAAAGTAAAAGAGCTACTAGCGACTGAGCAACATATCAATACGGGTGGCACTGCCCGTAAGCGGCGTAGAGACGATTAACGAAGAGTTTTCGTAGCCCGCGCCCCGCTCCTATACAAGCCCTTCTCCCCACTTTGGCGGAAGGGCTTGTTTAGCTAGGCGGGACGGTGTAGCGCTATGCTCCGCTAAGACTCCTCTCCTTTGCGAAGGAGAGGTTGGGTGAGGTTATGTGAAGATTCCATAACCCTGCAAAAGCCTGAACTCTTACATCTGCCTCCTATATCCGAATCTGCCCATTACCGCGCACTATCGTCTTATAGGTGGTCAACTCTGCAATCCCGACGGGACCCCGCGCATGGAGTTTCTGTGTACTGATTCCCACCTCTGCGCCTAGCCCGAACTCAGAGCCGTCCGTAAAGCGAGTTGAGGCGTTCACGTAGGCGCAGGCGCAGTCCACCTCCTGCACAAACCTCTGCGCGGAGTCGTAGTCTTGCGTCACAATGGCTTCAGAGTGCTTCGTGCCGTACTTTGCGATATGGTCGAGGGCGGCATCGAGGGAGGGAACAACGCGAATCGCGAGAATAGGCGCAAGAAACTCTGTAGCCCAGTCCGATTCGTCGGCGGGAAGCGCGAAAGGAACGATTCTCCGCGTCGCTTCGCAACCTCGTAACTCCACTCCCGCCTCCTGATAACGCGCACAGAGCGCGGGGAGCAGGTCGGCGGCGACATCTTCATGCACCAGTAGAGTCTCCATCGCGTTGCAAACAGAGGGGCGCGAAACCTTTGCGTTGAAGGCGATGTTCGCCGCCATGGCGAGGTCTGCGCTACTATCGACGTAGGTGTGGCAGTTACCGCCGAGAGCCTTGAGAACGGGAACGGTGGCGTTCTCCATCACCATCTTTTTCAGCCCTTCGCCCCCGCGTGGAATCAGCAGGTCGATATACCCCTCCGCCCGCATCAGGGCTAGCGCCGCGCTTCTATCTGTAGTCTCAATGAACTGTACGCTGTACTCTGGCAGTCCGCTACACTCGCCCGCTTGCGAGAGGATTCGGGCGATGACCGTATTGCTGTGTATCGCCTCAGAGCCGCCGCGCAAAATGACGGCGTTGCCCGACTTCACGCACAAGCCCGCCGCGTCCGCTGTGACGTTGGGGCGGCTCTCATAGATGATTCCGATAACGCCGAGCGGGACGCGCACACGCTGAATATTCAGTCCGTTCGGACGGCGTGAACCTTCAAGTATCTGCCCCACCGGGTCGGGAAGACCTGCAATCTGCCGTAAGCCCTCCGCCATGCCCTGTATGCGCTTCTCGGTAAGCAGTAGACGGTCTAACAGCGTTGGCGATAGCCCCTTTTCGCGCCCCGCCTGAATATCGAGGGCGTTTGCGTCTAGTATCGCCTGTTGATGGGTTGTCAGGCTCTCCGCCATGCTACGCAGGGCGTTATCTTTGGTGTGGGTTCCCGCTATCGCGAGGTGTCGAGCCGCGCTCTGGGCGCGTTGCGCCATGAGTTCTATCTGTTCGCTCACGAGTCTTCTCCTTCTTTCTCACCTATCTAACTGTCTCTTAACGAGAACCTATGCCAAGTGCAGGGCGGAGACATAACGGGCGGATTCTGGAGTGATGTTCCCCGCCGTTCCGAGAGCGTCCACCGTCACGCTGGCGGGCGTGTCTCTGGTTTTCGGGGTATCGAACTCAAAATGGAGCGTGTGATTTCCGGCGGCAAGCCCTGCAAAGCGGTCGTCCCGACGCTCTACATCGCCCAGTTTCACCACCGTTAGCAGGTCGCCCGTTCGGGGGCTCGCCTCTATACGGAAGTTGATTTTTATTCGCACTTTGTCGTCGCCGCTTGTAGGCGTTATCTCTTTTTGCCACGCGCTATCCACCGTCGCAACATGAGTCAACGCAATGCGACAGGCGGGCGGCGAGTCTCTTTCGGCGCGGCGCTTACGAACTGCATCTTGTAGTAGCTCTATACCCCGTCCTCCGAGAGCCGAAGCGTCCGAATTTGCGTGATAGGCGAAGCAGCTCCTCCACGCAGGCAGTACACGCAAAAACGAGCCAGTCGTGCCTAAAGAGCCTCCGTGGTCGAAGACAGGGAAATCGTTCCCGCCTGTAGAGAAGCAACCGTAAGCGGTTCCGCTGGTCTCTCCGTGAGACAGAGCCTTCCGCCATGTTTCGGGCTTGAGCAGATTTTCGGATAGCGGCGAACTATTTGTAGCGATGAGTCCGAAGCGAACTAAATCGGAAATCGTGCAGTGGGCGCTACCGCTTGGGCGCACAAACTGATACTGCACTGACTGCGGAGGATAGGGAATCGCTTGACCGTCTTTAATGGCATGGCACCAGGGTAGAGAGACATCATCGGGCAAATCCATAGCCCACACTCCCCACGATTTCAACCTCAAACGCTCCCGATAGAACCTCCCCGCCGCCACTTCATAAGGTTCTCGCGCCACTCTCTCCGCCATCGTCACCGCGAGGGTTACACCGTTATTACTATAGACTCCCTTGCCCTTCGACCCCGCAGGAGAGGGAGACGATAACACCTCTTTCGCCTGTTTCAAGCGCTCTGCGGGGTACTGCTCCAACAAGAGTCTATTCGAGAGATGCCTAACATCTCGTATAACGCCCGCCGTATGCGTACAGAGATGCCCCAGAGTAATGCCCTCGTGTTCCGGCAGACAGTCTGCGGCGAGTTCGGGCAGAACATCGAGAACCTTCGTGTCATACGATAACTTTCCCTTATCCACGAGAGAGGCAATCCAAAGCCCCGCTATGGGTTTCGATATAGAAGCCACCGTCAACCTATCTTCGAGAGTCGCGGGGGTCGGGTCGCCTATCTTATGAACGCCCACAACTGCAGACTCCACCGCTCCTTCGATATTCACGGCGACCCAAACGGCGGGAAGATGAAACTCTTTTTGGAGTTGTTTCGCAATCGCCTCAAGCCATTTTGGCTGAAAGCGCGGCGAAGGTTGCGCCTCCGCCAAGTTTCCAAACGTAGAGGGGAGGAGGATAGCGGACTGTATTAGCGTGCGACGAGTTATCATGTGTATAGAGTACCCCAAACAACGAAAAGCGCAGAAGGCTTTCGCCTTTTGCGCTTTTCGTGTCTTTTAGCGAATTTTCGCTCTTGTAACCTGTTTAGCGGTTAGCCGAAATAGACTGCACTTCGGTATTTTGCGTAGCCTCAATAGTAACGGCGCGGTCTTTCTCTTGTTGCGCGAAGCCAGTGTTTGCACTGCCTCGCCCTGCAAGCCCCGTGGCTCCGCCGCCACTTCGTTTACCAACGCCAGCGCCCGCCCTTGAACCAGCGCCCATCATGCCAGCGCCGCCAGGGAAGCCGCTACCCATACCAGCGCCGCCGGGGAAACCGCTACCGCCGCCGCGATTACTGCGTCCGCCACCGGGCGTACGCCCGCCAGCGCCGCCGCGTTGCCGTCCGCCCATAGCGCCTGCGATACCGCCCATCATACCAGCGGGAGGTCCGCCCATTGGAGAGCCGCCGCCCATACCAGCGGCGCGTCCGCCCATAGCGCCCGCTATGCCGCCCATCATACCGGCGGGAGGTCCGCCCATTGGAGAGCCGCCGCCACGTCCGCCCATACCGCCCATCATCGCGCCCATCATGCCGCTAGGAGCGCCGCCAGCGGTTGCGGGGGAAGCCATCGGGGCATCCGCAGTGCGTCCTTTAATGGTGAGGGTGCGCGTGGTTCGGAGGATAATACCGGACTTGTACGCGAAGTAAATCACCTTTTCGTAAGCCACTGTGGGCGTGGTGATGAGCATTCCGCCAACACGCACAGGCTCGGGCAGTTCGCCTTCGTAGGACTGGCGAATCTTCGCTGAGGGACGACCCGCTTCCCACTCCAACGCCTCTAGTTTGCTTACGATAGCGACACGAGGCTGTAGGGCGACAGGAACGCCCGGTATCTCTAGCCGCTGATTGGCTTGCGTCCAGGTCTCGCCTACCGCCACAGGGTCTTGAGGAAGAAGCGGCAAGCCGACTACGTTATCTACCGGAATGCCGTTGTTGGCATACTCTGCGAACCCAGTCAACGCGCCCGTCTCATAAGAGACTTTGCCACGTGAATCTATCTCTTGATACATGGATTCGGAGAGTTGTTCCGGCGTAGCGGTTATCTCGGTTCCGTTGGTCAGGATGTGTAGGCTCGTCAGTTTGTTGCGAACCAGAGAGACATCCTCATTGGGACGGCTGTCCTCAATGCCAAGTGTAATTTTGCTACGCACCGCCCCAAGTTCGGTATCGCCCGTTCCGTTCGCGCCCTCTTGCTCGCCGCCCTTGAGTTTGGCGCTACTGTTGCGCGCGTAATCAAGGCTCTCGCCTTCGCGATACTTGTAGCGAAGTTGGAGGGTGGTGGGACCGTCGCCGATTCTGTTCGCGACGGTGACCTTGACTTCAGCGCTTCCCGCTTCGTTCATTCCCGTTGTGCCGGGAGCTGGCTCGAAGAGAACGGCTCTCATTTTGTGTTCGCCATCGCTGGTTTTGGTGGATTTGGTGTCCCACACATAAGTGAACGGCTGTTTGCTAAGGTCTGGCCCTTTACGCGGCGGAGCGGACATTATTGAACCTCCCCCGCGCATGGGAGGCTTAGGCTTGCTGTCGCCTTCGGGGGCTTGCGCCACCACAAATTTATCGTCTATAAAGAAAGCGACAAAAGCGCCCTCTTTGATGCTACCACGCGGAATCTCGACTCGCACTTTTTCACGCACCGTCGCGCCGTCTAACGGGCGGCGAATGGTAAAGGGCGCAGTCTGGGCGAAAGCGGAGACGGCGGTAGCGCAAGTCGCTATTCCGAAACCAAGCCCCAATGCTTTGCTAATGTTCATGAAGGTCGCCTCCTGAGCATACGTAGTCACGCTATACTAGATTTTGAAGAGTCTATCATAGTTCTGAGCGAAAGTCAATAACCTCCCGCAAGGAGATTCTCTATTAGTCGCTCTCTTTTGTGGACTTATTATCGGTTCAAAAGAGATTTTATCTATGCACTCTACCTTGTTAGTCGGTTGTAAGCCTTGCAAGGTTCACGATTTTAGATGATTTTCACGATTACTCCGCTTTTCTTGACACCACTTTACCGCGTAGGTTATAATCTTTACTGGATATTTGAGATAATATCCCTCTATCTAACCAGCCTAAATCAAATCAGGAGACAATTTTTCTATGAGTGAGCGTATAGCCATCGTTGGGCTAGGGTATGTCGGTCTACCTCTTGCATTGGCGTTAGCCCGCAAATTTCCCGGAACCGTCGGGTTTGATATAAATGAAAAGAAAATCGCCGAGCTACACAGAGGCGTAGACCGCACACGCGAGGTCACCGCCGCAGACCTCAGTGCCACTACCCTCAAAATCACCTCCAACGCCGCAGACATGAGCGATGTCACTATTTTTATCGTCGCCGTTCCTACGCCGATTGATGAGTTCAACAACCCCGACCTGCGCCCCATCGAAGGAGCCACGCGGACGGTGGCTTCCGTTCTTCAGAAGGGCGCGATTGTCGTCTACGAATCGACGGTCTGGCCCGGTGTCACAGAAGACATCTGTGGTCCCATTCTCGAAAAAATCTCCGGACTCAAGCAGGGCGAGGGTTTCAAACTCGGCTACTCCCCCGAACGCATTAACCCCGGCGACAAACTCCACACTCTGGAAAAAATCGTAAAAATCGTCTCTGCGGAGGACGAGGAGTCGCTTGACCGCGTGTACGCGGTCTACGATAGGGTGATTGAAGCGGGACTACACCGCGCTAGCTCTATCAAGGTAGCGGAAGCCGCCAAAGTGATTGAGAACACGCAACGCGACCTGAACATCGCCCTTATGAACGAACTCGCGCTGATTTTTGATAAGTTGGGAATTCGGACTCGCGATGTGCTGGAAGCGGCTGGCACGAAGTGGAACTTCCTCAAGTTCTCGCCCGGTCTGGTTGGCGGTCACTGTATCGGCGTAGACCCCTACTACCTCACGGCTATTGCACAGAAGAACGGCTATCACCCCCACCTTATTCTGGCGGGAAGACGTTTGAACGACGGCATGGGCGCATACATCGCGCAACGCCTTATCAAAATCCTCTGCGCGAACGGAGTGAATGTGAAGGAGGCGAAAATCGGCATTTTGGGACTGACCTTCAAAGAGAACGTTCCCGACCTCCGCAATAGCCGCGTCCCCGACATTATTGACGAACTCAAAGAGTACGGAATTGCCCCTCTCATCCACGATTCCGCCGCAGAACATGGAGAAGCGGAAGAGGAGTACGGCATTCGCCTCGTGGATTGGGACGAACTTAGTAATCTGGACGGCGTGATTGTGGCGGTAGCGCACACGCAGTACGTTTCGGGAGGAGTAGGTAAAATTGAAGCCCTCCTCAAACCCGGCGGCGTACTGATTGACGTGAAGTCCCTCTTCGCGCCGAGCGAGGTTTCGGCGGACACCAACTACTGGTCGCTATAGACAAAGGAGGCGGAGAGAGATGTCGCAAATTGGAATAGGAATCGCAGGTACGGGGTGGGTGGCGGGAGAGC
>CAIJLM010000102.1 GCA_903821495.1 uncultured Chthonomonas sp.
GCCGTTCGACGCGCCATCGCCATCGGAATCCTTACTCTCAATAGACTTCAGAACCTCTCCGTCAAGGCTTCGCTTCTTCGCCGCATCCAGAGCGAGACGCACCTCCTTACCGTAGGGGTTGAGTTTGGGAGGGCCCCCAGCATGACACAAATTACAACCAGTGTTCGCCAACACGCCGCCAGTTTTCAAAGAGTATGTTTTGGACAGTGCATCAAGAAACTCCGGCTTTGCGGAGGCGGGCGGAGGCGATAGAGCGACCCCCAGTAGAAATAGGAGCGCGAACGAGCTTAATACAGAACGCACGATATGTGTTTCCCTTTCGGGGCGCAGGGCGCTTAGAGTTTTAGAGAGACGCGCCCGCCCCTTTGGAATAGTGAGAGTCTTCTCTCTAAAAAAGGTTTCGGCTTTTCCTCGCTACACCGCTGAGTATTTTACCTCGTCCGCTCCCTTTGCGTTACGAACGACGGGATAGGTAGGCGGTTCTCGTCTATTAAGAGGTACAATCTAACAAGAAAATTTTGCGGCGCTGGGAGATAACTTTTAGAATGTCGGTAATCATGCCAGATACGGTGATACGCCCGGAGGATAGAGAGCGAGACAGTAACGCCAGTGGCGGAAGCGGGTATATCGTAGTCGTCTATGACAACGACCACAACACTGTAGAGCAGGTTATCCATATTCTGATGACGGCGACCTCATGCACGTTGGCTGAGGCGGAAGTGGAGACATGGGAGGTGCATCACCTTGGGAAATCAGTGGTGCATCACGGCGGGAAAGAGGAGTGCGAAAAGGTCGGAGGCGTTATCCGCACTATCGGTATTCGCGTGGAAGTGATAGAGGAGTAGCGTACTTGCAGATAGATTCACAAAGGGTGAAGGGTGAAGTGACGCTGTCGCGCTCGGCGACCTCATTCCTGAATATCCCTCTCCCCCACTTCAAAACGGAGGCTTTTGAGGGTCCCCTCGACCTGCTTCTCCACCTTATTCGCATCAATCAGGTAGATATTTACGACATTCCCATCGCTGAAATCACCGAGCAGTACCTCGCTTACGTAGCGCTTTTAGAGCGGATTGACCTCGCTTCTGTGGGAGAGTATGTAGTTATGGCGGCGACGCTCATTGAGATAAAGTCGCGGCTACTTTTACCCCAACACCCCTCGGAGGCGAACGGCGAGGAGGAGGACGACCCTCGCGCCGAACTGGTGGCGCGGCTACTGGAGTATCAGTCGTTTCACGGAGCGATAGAGACGTTGAGAGACTGGGAGACGTTTCGCAGAACGCTCTTCTTCCGCTCGGCTACAGAGCAGGGGGACGACTACATTCTGCCTATCGCTGAGGGGGAGGCGGATGTCTCTCAACTCTTCCACGCTCTTAGCCGCCTTCTTTCGCAGGCGGGCGTGGATGAGAAGCCCGTCACCTCGGTAACGCCCCGCCGCCGCCTCAGTCTACGCCTCAAGATGGCGGAGATGTTGCGATACCTTCAACGGGCTGGCGATGAGGGCTTGCCGTTCGAAAGTCTTTTCGACCTCCCCTGCCCCTGCTACGACATTGTACTAGCGTTTTTGGGGCTTTTGGAGCTGATTAAACAGGGGCGCGTTCGCTTCGAGCAGTGGGGCGTTATGCAGAGGATTCGGCTCTACTATGCGATTGAGGAGGCGCTTGTACGCGGATGAGCGACGAAATTCGAGCGATAGATATGGAAGCGGCGTTGGAGTGCCTCCTGTTTGTATCAGGAGACCCCGTTCTTATTACGGATTTGGCGCGGGCTTTGGAGACGGATACAGTCACCGTGGAGGGGGCGTTACGAAGCCTACAGATAGGCTTGAAAGAGCGCGGAAGCGGACTTCAGCTGCTACGAATCGCAGGGGGGTGGCAGTTAGCGACACGCTCAGAGTACGCCGAAACGGTGGCGCGGCTTCTGACGCGCACCAGTAATAAACTGTCTCGCGCCTCTATGGAGACCCTTGCAATTCTCGCCTATCGACAGCCGATAACCGCCCCGGAGATGGAGGCGATACGCGGCGTTTCTGTCGGAGGCGTTTTGAAAACCCTGCTAGACCGCCGTCTTATTCGAGAAGCGGGGCGAAAAATGGCGCTTGGGAGACCGATGCTCTACGAAACGACCCCCGACTTTCTGCACTACTTTGGCATTACCGCCCTCACACAACTTCCCCCTCTCGAACTAGACGCGCCCCCGCCTGTCACGGCGGAGATGGTTGCGGATGGAAAGCCCGCCGCGCCGACAGCGGCGAGAGGATAACACTCACACGAAGGAGCGTTCTTGCGCTATGACTCACAAAAGGTATTTCGCTATTTTCGGGGCTTGCGCCCTTCTTTTACCAATAGGGCTTGCCTGCAACTCGTCCAAACCAGAAGAGAACCCTAAGCCGGGCGGCAATCCCTCGCCGGAAGCCGTAGCCCCGCCTCCAAAGGCGCTCGACCTGCTACGAAAGGGAGAGGCGAGCAAGGCGATTGAAGAGGCGAAAGCCTCGGCGAACCTCAACGAGCAGGACGCGAAAGGAGCCACCTTCCTCAGCGTCGCTCTGGGCTTGGGAGATGTCAAGGCGGTTCAGACGGCGCTTGAAAAGGGCGCTCAACTGGATGTGAAGGATTTGCTAGGGGCGACTCCCCTTTTAATAGCGATTCGCGAGGGCGATAAGACGCAACGCGACAAGACCCCCCAGTTCGAGGCTTACGCCGTACATGAGACGACGACCTCAGTCCAGAAGGCTAACTTCCCCGGCGCGAGTGGCGGCTCTTCAGAAACCCTCTTTGGACCCTCCGCCGCTTCGCGTAAAGAGGGCAAGGAGGCGTTTTTCAACGCGCTCAAACTCGCTATTGCGAAGGGCGCAGACATCAACGCGCTCGACAAGAGCGGGCGAGGCGTTCTGTTCTACGCTGTCAACGACCCCGAAATGTTCGATTTTCTAATGGCGCAGGGCGCAAAGTTCCCCGTTCAAGCGCAGGCGAGTAACTCTGTCTTCGGAAACGCGATTCAGCAGGGGCTGAAAGAGCCAGTCTCCGCGATACTGAAGCAAATAGCGCAAGCGAAGCCCGAAGACAAGAGCGCCATGCTAGCCAATGCCATACACGCGCGTCGCCCTGAACTGGTAAAACTCCTCCTTGAGAAGGGCTGTGCGGCGGGTGGCGCAACACAAGCGGTAAGCGCGGCGGTAGACGCGCACTACACTGAGGGGCTTGCGCTTCTTCAGAGCGCTAAGGTCGCTATCAGCCCTCAAGTTCTGCAAGAGAGCCTCAGCGCCTCCGCTCATTTCGGGGCGCTCTCGGACGCGGAGGAGGCGCTCAATCAGGGCGTTTCCCCCAACTTCGTGGATTCGCATGGGATGACCCCGCTGAACTGGGCGGTATCTGGCGGCGATGAGAGGATGTTGGCGATTCTGATGAAGTATCACCCCAACATAAACTTTCCGGATGGCAAGGGGCGCACTGCGGTAGACTTGGCGAAAAAGCGAAAAAGCCCCCATATGCTAGAGATGTTGCAGGGCGGCAAATAGAGGCTAAACTCCATGACAAACGCGAGGCGGATAAGGTCGTTTCTCTACCTGATGACTCCCCTTTTGGCAGGAGTAACCCTTCTCAACCTCAATACAAAGGTTCGCAGGGCGCAAGGGGAGCGCCTTGCGCCCTCTCAAAGAAGCCAATACCCTAGAGTGTCAGGGGGGAACGCGCCAAAACTCTCGGATGCCGCCGCCTCCGCCATGAAGAGACTAAGGAGCGGCGATATTGAAGGGGTGAAGCGGCTTGTTCTTTCAGGGGTTGACCCAAATGCGCTAACGAACCAAGGGAACACCCTGTTTGACGCGGCGGCGGAGTGCGGAGATGTCGAGCTGGTAAAGTGGTTATTGGCGCATGGCGCGGACGCAGGCAAGGTGGATGGCAACGGTCTCACCCCGCTGATATCCACAATGCTAGGGTGGCAGGTCAACCTGAAAGACTACAAGGAAGCCGCCGTCTATCCCGCCGAACTTTCGCCCTCTCGGCGTGGCGCGTCTTCCAGTGGAGGAGGAACCCGCCGGTTTGTCGCGCCCGTAAGTCTTAGAAAACATGGCGCAAAGGCGTTTTTCGAGTGCCTTGATTTGCTTATCGCTCAGGGAGCGAACATTGACGCTAGGGATATAGAGGGGCGAACTCCTCTCTACTATGCCGCTAGCGACTTGGATATGTTCCTTTTTTTCTTGAATAAGGGAGCCTCTCTGCATATACCGGGAGCGGACATCAACACCTCCATCTTCTTTAGAGCGGGCGCGGAGGGGAGACGCCCTGTCGTTGCAAAACTGCTCTCCTCTCTCGCTGAATCCACCGCCGAAGAGCGCGACTATCTTTTGGGAGGCGCGTTGAGGTCTCGCCGAAAAGAGTTAGCTCAACTACTTCTTGCGAAGGGGTGTGGCAAGGGAGATATATCGCATACGCTCTTCTTTACGACAGAAGCGCGCTACGGAGAGGGACTGCGCCTACTAAAGCAGGCGGGCGCGAACGTTCCTGATAGGGATTTGAGGCAGGCTTTGGAGTACGCAGTTCGGGATGGAGCGATAGCGGATGCAAAGGCGCTTTTAGAGGCAGGGGCGACTCCTAACTATATCGGCTCGCGTGGGTTTACCCCGCTAACTCTCGCTATCAGTCTCAGCGATGCAGATATGGCGGAACTACTTATAAAGCATGGAGCGGATATCGGAATGCGCGACTCTATGGATAACACTCCTGCAATGCTGGTAACTAGAAAGAGCGACAGGCTCAAGTCATTAGTCTCTGTACACACGAAATAGGCAAATAAAGGAGAGTGACCCGTGCAACGCCGTGCAACTAAAATAGGGATATGGGCGCTTTGCGCTTTCGCTTTGGGGGGCGTGACAGCCAATAACGTCTACCACCGTTATCTTCGCACTGCGTTCGAACGCGCTTTTATGAACGACGATGCGCCAGCGGTGGAGCGTCTGTTAGATAAGGGCGTGTCGCCAAACGAACCCATTCAGCATACGCCCCCGCTACTCCTAACTCTTTCGCGCTACCAGCGAAGCGCCAACCCCATGTCTCCTATTACGAAGCGATTCCCCGCTTGCGAGGATATCGCTCTCCTACTCATCAAGCGCGGAGCGAACATAGAGGCGCATGATGGGAACAAACAGACTCCGCTACTAGCTGCAGTTATAGCGGATGCCAAGCGAGTCGTGCGAGAACTTCTTGACCGTCATGCCGACCTAACCGTGAAGGATGGCAATAGCAGGAGCGCGCTTCACGCCGCTTGCTCTCGCAGTAGCCGAGAGGTGGTGCAGTGGCTAGTGGAGAGCGGATGCGATGTCAATGCGGTAGATGTCTTTGGATGGACTCCCCTCTTCATCGCGGCGCAGGAGGCGCGAACAAAATCGGCGCGTCTTCTGGTAGAGCATGGCGCAAAAATCAACCTGATAGACAGTAGCGGGCTGTCTCCATTCTACTTTGCAGTGGCGGCAGGCTCAGATGCGAAAAAGCAGGCGTTCGCTGTTGAGACCGCAAAGTACCTCCTCTCGAAAGGAGCCGACCCAAAAACACGCAACAAGCAGGGACAGACTGTCGCAACGCTTGCGACGACCACGCAGATGATGACCGTTCTGGAGAGCGTAGGGATACCGTTTCCCGCTTCAGGCTCCAAAGAAGAGGCGATTATCTTAGGAAACGCGATTTTCAGCGACGATGTTGAGATGACGCTACGGTGTAAAGCCTCTATTCCGCTTCTACAGGATGAAAGTTACGTTAGGGCGCTACAGATGGGGCAAAGGCGCAACCATCAGTATCTACTGAATCTACTCTCGCCTTACATGAACGCGAAGCGGTACGCTCTGTATCTTTCACATAATGTTATGAGCGACGCTCCAGCTGTGGCAAAAGAGTTGCCCCAGATGATTCGAGAGGGGAAGTACACGCTTGCGGAGAGTGTGTGGCAAGACTTGTTGGCGAAGGCGATATCCGCGAATAGGCGCGAGGCGGCGAAGGCGATTTTGGAGAAGGGAATCTCTCTGGACTATCTCGACAAAAGCGGACGCACGCCTACCATTGAGGCGGCGTTAAGCGAGAACCCGCTTCTCGTGAAGGACATTCTGGAGCGCCATCCCGACGTAAACCGCAAAACAGTAGGGGGTATATCCGCTCTCGCGTTCGCCAAGCGCACAAAAAAAGCGGAGGTGATTCGCCTTTTGGAAGCGGCGGGCGCGAAGGATTAGGGGTAGGTAAAGTGGTTGCAGATGTTGTCGTCGCTTGTGTTCGCGCATCCTGAGTTGCTTATATCGCACATTCCATCTGAGACGAGCGGGTAGGCGTGAACGAGACTACACCCCGTGAGGGCTTTGCTTGCGTTAATGGTTTGAGGTTTGTACCACTTGACATGACCATCGTAGAAAGTCGCGTTTATGCCAGCGGTGTGTCGGTTCGCGGCGAGCGCCATTCTATCCAAGGCGGAGTCGTAGTTGAAATCCCCGTTGAATGGCTCTATCCAACTATCCGTTATAGGGTTTCCTGACGTGTCTTTCCCCCACTTTTCCGTCACGACAATGGTCTCGGAAGGGTTGTCTAGGCTAGCGAGCGCAAGCCCCTCTGCGGCGCGAACCGCGATATAGGAGCGTAGAATGGCGGGGATGCCACTAGAGTCTTTACTAGGCGTGGGTAGGTCGTCGCTAGGGCAGACTAATACCTGCGTGTTCTTGATGTAGGGCATGAGCGCGTTCCACCAGCGTACCGGGTTGATACTACCAGCGTTGGGGAGAATAGCGCCCGTGCGAGAGCGGGAGGGGGCTGTCGTAGCGGGGTAGAAGAAGAGCTTCTCGTCGTAGTCCTGCACATACATGAGTATCGCGGCTCCGACCTGCCGCTGATTGGAGAGGCAGGAGGTCTGCCGCGCCTTTTCTCGCGCCTGAGCGAATACCGGAAACAGTATCGCCGCAAGGATGGCGATAATCGCTATCACGACGAGTAACTCTATCAAGGTGAACCCGCGCTTTATCTGAGCCATTCGACTCTCTCCTTTGCCTACTGCTTTGGGTAGTTACCAAAAAAGACAGCCTAAACCTATAGGCTGTCTTTTCTGTGAAGAGGGGGTACGGGGCGTTAGCGAACGCGACGCGCCCCTCGGAATGCTTGGCTATAGTAGCCGCTATTAAGAGAGTCTACGCGCACTCCGCCAGAACGACGGCTGGATGAGTGTACAAACTTTCCATCGCCGACATAGACTCCTACGTGCGAGATACCTTTACGGACGGTCTCAAAGAAGACCAAATCGCCCGCCTTCATCTCAGAGTGAGCCACTTTTGCGCCAGTTTGGAACTGTCCCGCCGCGGAGTGAGGTAGCCCCTTGCCGCGCTTGTTGTAGAGGTAACTTGTGAAACCAGAGCAGTCGAAGCCGCCTCGCGCCCCGCCGCCAGAGCGATAGGGAGTCCCACGGTAGGAGAGGGCTTCGCGAATAACATCGTTGCTGACTTTGCCGCCGACTTGCGCCTCTGGAATATGTCGTCCGCCATACGAGCGATAGGCGGAGGCGTACTGCTTTCCTCCCTTGCTCCACTCTTTGCGATGATGCCGCGCAACCTCTACTTCGCGCTTACGATGCTTCTGCGCGGTGCGGCGCGTGGTCTCCATCTGTCGCCCTCGCGCCGCCTTACGAACCTTTTCGCGGGTCTCTTCGGCGCGATGCGCGATAGCGATAGGCTTAGTGGCTTTGTGTTCAGTCGGCTTAGGGGTCTTTTGCGCTACCTGAATAGCGGCTCCCGCTGTTTTGGGCGCTAAGAGTAAATCTTCGCGAACCCAGCCCGATTTGCCATCAGGGAGGGTTATCTGCCCCCAGCCCTCTTTATGCGCTGTGAGGGTGACGTGTACGCCCTTATCAAACATATCTAGAAGTCGGCTTTCGCCACCAGGAGCGATACGCACTTTGACTCTATCGCCGCCGATGATACGCGCCTGCTTCATCGTGTTCGCAATTTTTACGGATTTGGGAGCGGCGGGAATAGTCAGAACTTTTCCGTCGCGTATGTTCGCAGGGTCGGTGATGTGGTTCGCCGCGATAATATCTTGAGGTAACAGCCCATACTTACGCGCTATCGCGCTTAGGGTCTCTCCCGGTTTCAAGGTATGTGTCTGTGAAGCCTCCGCAGGGAGACTTGCCTGCGCGACTAGCACTGCTACCACTGCAATGCACGAATGCGCCAAGCGAAGTTCCATTCTCTTCAAGACGGGTCTCCTTCTTCGTCAGGAATCGAGGCGAAAATCTCTTCTGTTCTACTATGTGACTTTTGCCACACTCCGATTGTGAACTTTGTTACAATTTCCGTCCCCATTTACTATAGCGAATCCCCGTCCTTTATGTCAACCTTTTCGGGCGCTTAATTCAGAAAAACATACGAAACGGCTTTTCAGGCGCAGCGCGTGTCTCTGCAAACTCCTCAGCAAGGCGGGCGACTATCTCCTGCGCGGAGGGAATATCGTCTATTCCTTCACAACTCGCGCCTGCGTACAGGCACATCGCCTCGATACTCCCCGTCATGCCGATGCGGGGCGCGACATCCTCGTAACGAAAAATAGCCTCGCCCGATGCCGAGTAGCCGACGGTATCTCCCTCGCCGGGACGCTGACCGACAGCGGGAGAGCCAGCGCCCTCCCACTCTTGAAACACGCTATTGCGAACTACGCGATGCGCGGCGTACTCCCAGCCCCTGTTAAAGCAGACCGTTAGAGCGGTATCGCTTGCTTTTGCGGCGACCAGCTCCCGCTTATAAATCTCGTGCGCCAAACTCTCGCGCGAAGCCACAAAGCGCGTTCCGAACACCGCCCCCTGCGCTCCAAGCGCGAAGGCTTTCGCCATGTCTGCGCCCCTCGCCAACCCTCCCGCCGCCACGACAGGAGTCGCGCCCGCCGCCACGACGATTTGAGGCAGTAGCTCCCAAAGGGGCGTGGTAGACTGAACGTGTCCTCCCGCCTCCACGCCCTGACAAATCAGAAAGTCCGCGCCCGCCTCTATCATGCGCCGCGCCCCCTGCGCGTTCGTCACCTGCACGCCAACCTTTGCGCCGAAAGCGCGCACGTGCGGAAGATAGGGAGTCGGGTCGCCCCACGAAAAGGTGATGACGGGAACGCCCGATTGCAGGGCGGCGGAGAGTGTTTTCGGCGGAAACGCAAGCGCGTAGTTGACCATGAACGGCAGGGGCGTGTTCGCTTTGACCGTTTCGATTTGCGCGAGGAGGGCGGCTTCGTCTAGCCACGTCGCCCCCATCGAACCTAAGCCCCCCGCTTCTGAGACGGCGGAGGCGAGCGCCGCCCCCGCGATACTTCCGGTAGGAGCCTGTAGGATAGGGAGACGTATCCCCAACAGTTTGCAGAGCGGCGCGTTTAGGTCGATCATCTACGGTGCGAGCCGCTAGGCGCGAATCTCTCTTCGGAGGCGGGCGGGAAATCTGCATCGAACGCCTGCATCTCCGCGTCCACTCTGTAGAGTCCGGGTAGTTGGAGTGTGGAGGGCGCGGTTAGATTGAGTTTGAGAATCAGCCCGTTAATGCGCTTCATCTTCTTGTGGAAGTTCTCGCGGGACGACTTATGCCAAGCGCGGTACTTCACAGCGGCGATATGGTCGGCGGGAAGGGAGGCTATCTGCGCCTGCCGCTTCTCGTTCTCTGCAATAAGTTTCGCTCTTTGTGTAGCGAGGGTAGAGGTTTCGTATTCCAAATCCTTTTGCGCCTGTATCCACTCAGGCAGTACGCCCGCGTTTTGCAGTATCTTGTTGGCAATCATCTCGGCGTAAGAGATACCCGTCGGGGCTTCAAACTGTAGAGGCTTGCCCTTGCCGGGCAGGTCGTCAAACACGCCCGCCTCCACCGCCTCCTGCACACTGCGCTCCGCAAGCGCCTCAAAAAAGTCTAGGCTCATCTGTGTAGTCCTCTCTTCAGCAGTTTTGTCCTCTAAATATAATACGCGCCACCTACCTATCGGGTTGCAAAAAAAACAGCCTCCTTAGCGCAACGCTGTAGCGCCATCACGGAATTTTGGAGAGAAACCAGTCTCTCGGTTAGAGTTCAGAGTTGGGGGAATGAAGCGCGAAATGGGGATGCGAAATGCGATTCTACCGCGAAAAACGCGAAAAGGCGC
>CAIJLM010000103.1 GCA_903821495.1 uncultured Chthonomonas sp.
GCCAAGTAGTTCAACGTAGAGTCGCCTATCTCCTTGTAATTTTTCGCAATTACCGTATTATCACTACGTTCCCTCAATTCGCCTATATTCGAGAGGTATACCTCTCGCCCCCGTACCGACAGGGGTTGCCCGTGTCTTTGATGTAGACTCTATCCCGCTCGCAACCCAGCAGTTTTAAGCCCGCCAGACCAATCCACTCCAACGCGATACGCGCCTCTTCGCTCCTCTCGGCGGGTTGCGCGACTTCCGCTATAAGGCTGAGTTCCGCCCGGCGCAACCCCTCCAAAAACTCCTCGGTGCGAAGCGTACAGTCGTAACACCCCGGACACTTCCAGAGCGTCCCCGCCTTCCAAATCTCCGCCCCGCCCGAAGCGATGAGAGCGCGGTAGAGGGAGGTTCCCACTCTCTCTTCGGCATAAATCTCGAACTCGCGGTGTTGTTTCGCGCTACGCCAACGCACCACAAAGGCTTTCAGATCTTCCGCCATCCCCTACCCTTTCAGTCCCGCAATCTGAATACCGCGCATCAGCTGTTCACGAAAAATAATAAACGCGATAAAGATAGGAATACTCTCTACCACCGCCAGAGCCATCAGCGCGTTATAGCCCACTCCCGACGCGATGAGGGCTTGGGCGGCAGGATCCATTCCGCCCTGCGAGGGTTGCCAGTTCGTCAGTATCGCCTGTAGTTTGTAGGTCGCTACGGAGAGGGGCCACTTGCCCTGTTCGCTCATCAGGATAATCCAGGGACCTAGAAAGTCGTTCCACGCCCCCGTAAAGGTAAAGTATCCCGTTACCGCGATAACCGGACGCGCCAAAGGAAGCATGATAGCGCGAAGAGTATGCAGTTCGGAAGCCCCATCCATACGCGCCGCCTCGATAAGTTCTGTAGGAAGCGTGTCGAAGAAGCCCTTGAACAACAGGAAGTTGAACGCATTGAACACGGCGGGAAGAACCACGCCCCAGTAGGTTCCAATAAACGAAAACGACGGGAGCAGAAGGTCGGTAAAGGGAAGGTGCGGTATGTTACGGGTGGGCCAAGGGAAGTGCGACAAGAGCAGGAAGCGGGGAACAATCGCAATCTGACCGGGTATCATCAGCGTACCCATAAAGAAAAAGAAGAGCCACTTCGCGGCTTTTTTGGAGTGTAGTTTCGAGACCGCGTAAGCCGCCATCGCCGTAATGGGAAGCTGGAGCGCGACGGTCATAAACGCAATTTTGAGGCTATTTTGCAGATAGACATGGAGGGGGTAACGAAACACGTCTACAGCGAGCGCCTGTCCATTGGGGTTGATAGTCGTCGCGAGAAGTTTGTACGAGGCGAAGGTCGGCTCTTTGGGTATGAGACGAAATGGATACTTGAAAATCTCCATCGTAGGCTTCATGGAGGCGGAAATCATCCATGCCACAGGAAACAGATGCAACAGCACGCCTAGCCACAAAAACGAGGCGATAGCGACTAACAAAAGGCGCACCTTGAACCGTTTTCTACCCACTTGCGGAATCAGAGGCATAAAAACTCTCCTAAACGCTCCGAAAAGCCAGATGTGGTAGGTATTTCTGGACGCAGAGCCTAGATTCCTTCCTGTCCCCTTCTAACCTCATCTCTCCTTTTCTAGCCCTCACCCTGCCCTGCGGGCATCCCTCTCTCGAATCGGGAGAAGGGCTTATCCCATAAGTTGGTCAGGTTCCTGTGAGAGGCTTGAGTTCAGGGTTCTGGGAACTTGACGCTTAACCTCACCCAACCTCTCCTAGCCCTCAACCCCTGCCC
>CAIJLM010000104.1 GCA_903821495.1 uncultured Chthonomonas sp.
AATCAGAAAAAAGAACAGCGTCACCGCCCATTTGCTAACCGGAGTGACCGCGCACCGAAGACATAAGAAGAACACAGAGGCGAAAATAGACCAAATTGCACTCTGATTTACCGGAAACTAAAGAGTTTCATCATCTGGGGATTCCCCATCTGCTCATAGCGTAAAAGAGAAAACTCGGCGCTTCTATTTTACACCCCCTCAATGGTTGAACAGAAACTCCTTACCGCTCATCATCGCCCATAGCAAGTCGGCGAAAACCTGTTTCCGATTCGCTTGCTTCTGGTCGGAGGTCAGGCGGTTATCGGTAGTCGCCTCCGCAAGAACAGACAGCGCCACCCGCTTTTCCGCAGGAGTCGGCTCTCTGCTGAACGTCACGCGGTAGAGCGTATTCAGTATCTCTACATCGCTTCTCCCCGCTGTAATTAACTGCTCCAGTCTACCCCCCTGCGCGGGTATTTTTTGGTTCAGCGTCTCTGCGTTAATGAGGTGGAGGGCTTGCGCTACGCCAGTCTGCGCCCCCCGCTCACATTCGCACGTCACCTGACGCGGCGGACGACCAAAGAGGTCGAGAAAAGCCGACGGGGTGCGCGTATCCGCTAGGGCGGAGGCGCGAGTTCCCGGAGAACTCCCTTCAAACGCCTCCGCTCGCCCCGTCACCTGCCCAATGGCATCTAAAAGGGCTTCGGCAGGTAGACGGCGCGGTAGGTAACGCGCATAGTAACGCTCATCCTCCCTATTTTCGGGCAAGACACGCGCTGAACGCTGATACGCCTCCGAAAGCAGAATAGTGCGAATGAGGGAGCGCATATCGAAACCCTTAGCGACAAAATCGGCAGTAAGAGCGCGAAGCAGGGCTTCATTCATAGAGGGGTTGGTCACACGTAGGTCGTCGGCTGGCTCGTATAGCCCCTGCCCCATCAGGTATTTCCAGATACGGTTGACTATCGAACGGGCGAAAAACGGGTTGGAAGGGGCGATTATCCACTTAGCAAGCGCGATTCGCCTATCTTCGGGCGCGTTAATATCGAGAGGCGCTCCCTCCAAAGGCGCGGGAGGAAGCGGCTTGCCTAAGCGCGGATGGCTTACGTCTCCTTTGGCGGCGATGGAGACAATCTCTTCCGGGTCGGGGTCGTCTTTCTTCTTTACCTCCTTGCGCTCCACACGCGCAAAGAGGTTCGCGAAACGGTAGTAGTCGGCTTGAGACCATTTTTCGTGAGGGTGGTTATGGCAGTGAGCGCACTGCATCCGTATCCCCAAAAACGCCTGTGAGACGTTCTCCGCGTACTCCTCCGGGCTACTCCCAATCCGATAGAAGTTCGCCGCCCCCGCTTTTTGGTTCGAGCCTTGCGCCGTCACTATCTCATACACGAATCTATCCCAAGGTCTGTTGTCTTCCACACTCTTCCGCACAAACTGATAGAAACTCTGTAGCCCCTTACCTCCGAGAATATCGCGATTCAGGCGCAAGAGGTCGCTCCAACGGTACGTCCAGTAGTCGGTAAACTCAGGGCGTTTGAGCAGGTCACTGATGAGTCTCTCCCGCTTATCAGTCGCTTTTTCCTCTGTAAACTTTTGCAACTCCTCTAGCGTAGGGAGAACGCCAATCGTATCCAGCATGATACGACGGAGGAAAACGCTATCGCCGCTCCGCTCGGAGGGAAGGAGGCGCACCTGCGCCAGCTTTCGGTTTACGTAGTCGTCAATAAAATTAGCGCGGGGTAGTCTCGCAAAGCGAGCGGGGGCGATGGCGCGCGGATAGGGAACGCGGAGGCGGGCGTAGTTCACCTGTCCCAAATACCCCACGCTGACCGTCGCCTCGCCGTACCCGCGCATAGTCGCTTTGCCGCGCTCGTCCACACGCGCTATCAGGTCGTCGTTGCTTGTGTACTTCGCCCAGTACGTCACATCTTCGGCGTGTCCATCGGAGAAAAACGCAGTTACCTGTAGCCTCTGCTCTCCTTTTGGAAGGAGGACGCGCTCCTCTGGAAAAACGCTCAAGCGCGTTATGCGCGGGGTTTGCGGGGACACTCCTAGCGCCCCGCGCCCTATCCACTCATGCAGAACCTGATACTCTAGCGTCCCCCTCTGCAACCGAACACCGCCGCTGTGCGCCACCGCGAGAGTCGGTTTGAGGAGAAGGAGGCTCCGCTCAGGTCTATTCACTACAAGCCGTCGCCCTCTACCCTCATAGCGTAGCCTCTCATAGTCCTTATCAGGGTCGTAGGCGCGTAGCGAGAGTTTGAAACCGCCTTTTCCGCTCGCCCCGCCATGACAGATACCCATATTACAACCCTGCTTCGAGAGAACCGCCTCGACATGATTCTCGAAACTCCACGCGAAGGGGGTATGAAGCGAACGAATAGAGAGCGGTACGGCAGTCGTCACCCCCTTGTAGCGAACATGGAGAAGCGTCCGCCCCTCCTTACACGGCGTGAGGATATTTTTGCGCTCCCAGCGAATGAGCGACGGGTTATCCGCCTCTACTTTTGCGGTTTCAGTGAGGTCTACGGCGGTTCCATCGGCGAGGTAGCCCGTTATCAGCAGCGATTGACGCGCCTCTCTATGCGTGAACTCTATCTGATTGGGCGTGGCTTCAAGCCGAACGATTGCAGAAAGACGGGCAGGCGCGTCCGCTCTTGCAATATGGGTAGGCAAGAGGCAAAAAAGAAGCGGGAGAAAAGTTTTAGGCTTCCAGTTCTGCAATATAGATATCCGTTACATTGTCGCGCCGAGAGACGAAGGCGAGGGCTTTGCCGTCCGGTCTCCACGCAGGAAAGTGGTCATACGCGGGGTGTTTTGTCAAGTTCGTAAGGTGGTCGCCTTCAATACCCATTAGGTATACCTCCTCGTTGCCGTCACGGCGCGAAACAAAGGCGATAGACTTGCCATCAGGAGACCAACGCGGGTAGATGTCTGCGGAGAGACCTTGCGTTAGCCGTTTGACCTTGCCCGTCGCTCTCTCTATCGTGTAGATACTCTGCACTCCATCCCGCGCCGAATCGAAGACGATGGATTTCCCATCGGGTGAGAAGTGGGGGTGCTGGTCTAGGTTTCCCTCTTTCATTAAGGGTTGAATGTTCTTGCCATCGGGGTCAGCGAGGTAGATTTTCTGCTTGCCGTCGCGTATTGAGGTGAAGGCTATCGTTTTGCCATCGGGAGACCAGACAGGCTGTTGGTTGAACTGGGGTCCCGTTATAATGCGTGTGTCGTTTTTGCCGTCGGGCTGAACTGTGTGGATGTGCAGAAAGCCGTCCGTGCCTTTAAACGTGAAGGCGACATAGACGATTTTCTTGCCGTCGGGAGACCAGTCGGGATGATAGCGCGGGGCTTTATCGGGGGGCGTTGCAGTCACCTGTCGGAACTGGGTTCCGTCGGTATTCACGACACAGAGATTAAACGCGCCAGCGCGATTTTGCGCGAAGAGAATCTGCTCTCCATTAGGAGACCAGCAGAGATTCTGCTTAAAGAGACCGTCTTTCGTTATGCGTTTGAGGGAGCGAAAGCGCATCAGTCCATCTCCTCCGAGTGTCCACTCTCTCAAGTGTACCGTATCCGCTTGCTCTTTCAGGGAGTATCCGCGAAACGGCGCGAAAAGCGGTTCTTTCGGCATGAAACAGGGAAACTTCACCTAGTAAGGATACTGTTTTTGAGAAAACAACTCCCGAATTAGGTAGAGATACGGATGTTTTTATTCCGATAGTATAGAATAATGTAGGGATATACGGAAAGGGATTGGACAATGTCACTTACACAAATCGCACCGCCCCGCGTGGCTCCCATTCTTTGCGAATGCGGAGGAGTGTGCGAAACAAGAACTATCAATTTTACGCTGCGTCGCTCCGCAGATACCGTCGTACTACTCCGAAACATCTCGGCAGAGGTGTGTCAGATGTGCGGGGAGCCTCAATTCACCATTCCGACCACTGAAAAGATGATGCGTATGCTTCACAGCAAGCGTAACCCGGACGGCGTGATGCTGGTTCCTATCTACGATATGGAGGCTCTTTAGCGCACTAACGCGCCATGCTCCGCCATATACGCCTTTATTTCGGCAATGGTGTAGATGCCGTCATGCACCATTGAAGCGATAAGGGCGGCGGAAGCCTTCCCCTCCGTGACGGCTTCTAGGCAGTGTTGAGGCGTGCCTGCGCCTCCCGACGCAATAACGGGTATCTGTACGCTCTCCGCCACTGTGCGCGTCAACAGTAGGTCGTACCCTATCTGCGTTCCGTCCCTATCCATACTGGTCAGCAAAATCTCTCCCGCTCCCAGCGCCTCCGCTTGTTGCGCCCACTCTAGCGCGTCTACCCCCGTAGCGGTGCGCCCCCCATGCGTAAAGACCTCCCATTTCGGAGAGCCATCTGCGTAAGAGCCTACCCGCTTTGGGTCTATTGCGACGACCACGCACTGGCTCCCAAACTGCTCCGCCGCCTCGCGAATAATCTCTGGACGTTGTAGCGCCGCCGTGTTTACGGCGACTTTATCCGCCCCTGCAAGCAGAATCCCGCGAAAATCCTCCACCACGCGAATACCTCCGCCAACGGTGAAGGGAATGAAGACCTGCTCTGCGACTCGCGCCGCCATCTCGACTATCAGGTTACGGCGTTCATGGCTGGCGGTAATATCGAGGAAGACCAGTTCGTCCGCCCCCATCGCATCGTAACGCGCCGCCAACTCTACAGGGTCTCCGGCATCGCGCAGGTGGAGGAAGTTCACGCCCTTTACGACGCGCCCCTCTTTAACATCCAAACATGGAATTATTCTCTGTGTAAGCATAGTTTTTAATTATACCACGCCGAACATTGACAAAACTGCCAAATCTTCCGTAGAATGATACAGCATTTATCGCCTAAACGTTAGATACGAGGAGAACCCAGTTTTATGCAACGTCCCGGTTTAGTATTGCTCGCTGTACTTGCTGGCATGATAGGTCTTGTGTTGGTCACAACGCGCTTTCATAACGCCGATAAGCCCTACATCGAAAAAGTACAAGAGGAAGAGACAAAACAGAGAATGGAGGAGTTGAAAAAGTCTCAAGAAAAACAGACGGCGCCTGACCGTACTAATGCTTACGAAAAGTTGAGCAAAGGGGTGATTAAAGCGGAGATTGAAGTGGAACACGCGGGGATTTTCGAGGTTGAACTCTTTCCCGAAGCGGCTCCTAAGTCGGTGGCGCACATCGTGGAACTCGCCAAAAAGGGCTTTTACAACGGTATTCGCTTCCACCGTGTCGTACCCGATTTTGTGGCGCAGGTTGGCGACCCGCTGTCGAAAAACTTCAAAAAATCTGACTTTGACGGTAAATCCGCCGAACAGATTGGCTCGGAGATGCACTTAGGGGAGGGCGGTTCCGGCGCGAAGGTTTCTCTGGAGGCAAAACTGCCTCACCTGCCCAATACGCTAGGTATGGCGCGTTCACAAGACCCAGATTCTGGCGACAGTCAGTTCTTCTTTAATTTAAAGGACAATGCGAACCTCGACTCCGGCTACTGTGCGTTTGGCAGAGTGGTGAAGGGGCAGGAGTATCTTACGAAAATCGCGCACGGCGACGCGATAGTGCGCTTTACCATCAAGTAGCGAAGGTGCAAACAGGGGGCGGAGACAAAATAGAGGGTGGCTTCATTAAGAAGCCACCCTACTTCATAAGTGAGGTGTAATGAGGTTTTCCGTCGCAATGTGCGCCTTCTCAAGGAGTTGGAGGCTCAACGCCTTGTCGCCGTCAGCGCATCTTTTCGCTCGGGGAAATCATAAGAACATCTCTATGTTATCACACCTTGAAAATCGTGTCAACCCATTTTTCCTATTTTCTTAACATTATTTTGTACAATTTTCCAGCGCGCCATACACACCCAAATAAAAAGGGGGGAACCAGAGACATCTGGTTCCCCCCCCGCTGTTATCGCCATCTCGCTTTAAGTGGTTACTTCGTGTTAAGCGTGAAGTCATCCACTACGAACGAGGTGGGTTTGGAGGAGTTTTCCACGCCCGCAAAGTAGATTTGAATGGTTTTGCCAACATAGGCTTGCATATCAAATACCTTGAGAGAGTAGCCTCCCGCCGCATTCGTGTTTGAGAATGTGGCGATGGTGTTTAGAACCGCTCCCGACCCATCTCGAATTTGGATAGTGAGAGTGTCTTTCACCCCGGTAGTAATAGGCTCTGCGGAGTCGACATGGAGCCAGAAACTCAGCGCCGCCGCTTGAGCGGAAGCGGGAATCGTCACAGTCTGCGCTAACGTATCTGTATGAGCCATCCCATAGCCGCATAGCCATGCTTTCCACTTGCCGCTGTGCGCGGGTTCGCCGCTTGAGTTGTCTATAACTCCCGCTGTTACGAGCCAAGGGTCGGATTTAGAGCCGGACTCAAAGCCGGGATTCCCTATCAGTTGCGCCGCCACCGTTCCTGTAGGCGTGGTAGAGACCTCGTTCGAGAAGTTACTCTCGGAAGGCGAGATTGTCGCAGTCACTCTATAGAAGTATGTTACGCCAGGGACTACCGCGTTGTCAGTAAAGGAGGTTTTTGTCACACTAGCGTACAACGCTTCGTTACCAGCGCTTACAGAGCGGTAGACATTGTACCCTGTCGCGCCTTTTGCGGCGCTCCAGATGAGGCTGACTGAGGCGTTTCCTGCGGTCGCTTTCAAGTTTGCGGGCGTGGGAACGCTGTTTGAGCCAGAAAGGTCGCTGAGAAGTTTCCCGCCTATAAAACTGCCCCATCCAGTCGCGTCATCGAAGCCTTTGACAGCGGGATAGAAGAGGTTCGTGCTACCATCCGCTATATCGTGGAAGTCGGCAAGGTAGTTTGCGCCTTTGCCAATTGAGTAGAGCGCAGGGTTCGCAAAACCGAGCGGTTGCAGGTTGGCGGCGGCTCGCTGCTGGTTTACTATCGCAGTGTAGCCCGCCCAGAGCGGAGAGGCGCAACTGGTTCCGCCGAATGTCTGCCACCCGCCGCCAAAAAATATAGCGTACCCCGTGTTGGGGTCTGCATCGAGCGATACGTCAGGGACATTACGCTTGGTGGTGGAGCCTTTCGAGCCTGCGGAGATAACTCCCGCCTGATAGGAGGGGATGGGCCAGATGACGCTGATACCGCCGCCGCCGCCCCAAGGAACGTTCGGGTCGCCCCATGTCTTTTCAGAGATGTAGGTTCCATCCTTAGCGATAGAGAGGGTCGTGCCGCCCACTGCTGTCATAAAGGGTTGGGAAGCGGGGTCGTCCACGCTGATTGCACTGCCATCGTCAAAAGCACCAGCGTCGCCCGATGCGGCGTAGATGCTCTGCCCTTGCGCCGCCATCTGCTTGAAGATATTATTCTCGGCATTCAGTTCTGATGTCGAGTTAG
The DNA here is from genome assembly GCA_903821495.1 of uncultured Chthonomonas sp. Classification (GTDB taxonomy): domain Bacteria; phylum Armatimonadota; class Chthonomonadetes; order Chthonomonadales; family Chthonomonadaceae; genus CAIJLM01. Next base: position 7,342 of record CAIJLM010000104.1, read on the forward strand.
ACCCCTCATCCAGCCCCCAACTGGTGCTTATCTGCTTGGCGGTGTTATCTGTCGCGATTTTGTTGTAGGTGTCCAGAACTCCTGGTCCAGAGTTGGGACCTTCGTATACCAGAACGCTACTCACGCCCGGCGCTATCGCGATTTGAAGTTCTATGTCCAGCGTCACCTCGCCCGCGCCCCCTCCAGCGCTTCCGTTAAAACCGTCTACAAGGATATTTTTGAGTGGGACTTTGGGAAGATTGAAGAAGTTTAGGTAGTTGGTAACATCGGATGCGGTGTAGCCATCCAGTTCAAAGAGGGCGATAGTCTGCCCTGCTCCGTTCGCCGCTACGCCTTTAAGACCATACGCCGTAGTGATGTCTTTGGGCGTAAGCCCGCCGCCGGGTCCGCTTCCGTGCGGTTTCACGCCGAAGCCGTTGAAGGCATTGTTAGGGCGCTGTATATTGTGCGCGCGTCGAACCGCGAAATTGTCTAGCCCTACAATGCCGGAGACTTTACCTTGCAGGTTCGCGGGGAGGATGGGGTTCGCGTCGTTTGCGTAGAATTTTCTGCCGTTGCGAGCCTGATAGCGATTGATGTGAACGCCGAACGCCTTCTCTATGGTTGCGACAGAGCCGCTCACGCCCAAGAGAATTCGGTTTGGAGCGACATTACTAATCTCTAGCCCGTGCGCCTTGGCAAACGCGATGACTTCGTTGTACTCCTCTTCGGTAGGCGCATGGTTCGCAGTGAACTCTTCCGAAGTGAGGTACTGCCCATAAATCGGGTCGTGTCGGTCATAGACACGTCTTAGGAAGGTGTCGAGGTCCTCCGTGTTTTTGAGCGGAAGCGTCAGCGCGAGTTGTATTTTCTCGTTCGCGTTCGCTCGCCCCAACATCTGCGAAGATTTGATTGCCGCAGGAATGTGTTGCGCTAGAGAGACGGTCTGCTTTTCGGTACGCGCCTTCTGCGGCGATAGAAGCGCTAACGAGGCGAGAACCGAAAAACCGATAACAACTCCGTAGCTCCACTTATGCCCTATGGGGGCGCTACTTTTCATAGCCCTTTTCCTCTCTTTCATTGGGGGGATATCCCAGATTAAATAGTATGCTCTCCTTATTGAAGACAGGATTGCATTCAAGAGACAAACTTGCCTCTAGATATTCGTTACTCTTTTTACCGATTCCTGCTAAATGATGCAAGGAATGGCGCAGCTTTTGCAAAAGTATTTGCGCTTCCGCCTGTTTGCGGCGTTTTATTCACCCCTCCCTAGCCCTTTCGGGGCGGAGAGGGTGAAGTTGAAGGTATACTTAAAGTGTCGTACTCTCCTCTATCTTACATTGTTAATTTTCTTTAATAAATGCTATTGACAAAGGCATTGTTTCGGCTGTAATATAGTTACGCCAGTATCCTAAGTTTCTCTTGCCAGACGGAAAGGGTTCTTGATGAATAACCGTTCTCTTGTACGCCCCGCTCTACTTAGTAAAATCAATGAACGGCAGGTTCTTCGCGCTATTCAGACGCACGGAGCCCTTTCACGCGCTGAGGTTTCACGCCGCTCTGGCATCACCCCTCCCACTGTCTCCAAAGCCGTCGAAGCGCTCATCAGCGCCCACTTCCTTGAAGAGGACTCGCCAGATGTCGCTTTTGGTCGCCCCGCAAAAAAACTGCGTATGGCGACGAGCGCGATTCAGGTGTTGGGCTTGGTCATCGACGCTGGCGAGTGCCGCGCTGTCTCTACAGGCTTGGATGGCGTTATCCATCCGGGCAGGACACGCGCTTTTCCAACTCCGGATACCTACGAAAAGCTGATTGAGCAGACGGTATATCACCTAAACCACTTTTTGCAAAATCCCAACGTGAAAACTCTAGGAATTGGCATAAGCATACCAGGGCTTGTAGACTACCGCCAAAGCCGCGGACTACTCTCTCCCAACGTTCCTATTACCAACGAACACTCTCCGCTACACGACATCGAAAACCACCTCGATATACCGTGCGTTCTTGTGCATGAACCTCACGCGCTCTGCCTTGCCGAGCGGTACTTCGGCAATGCGCGGGGGCTGGACGATTTCGCTATGCTAGACGTAAGTACGGGCGTAGGCTTAGGAGTGATGAGCGGCGGGCGGCTTTTATCAGGGCAGAGCGGGCTTGCCGGAGAGATTGGGCATATCACCGTAGATATTCACGGACGTAGGTGCGGGTGCGGGAACATGGGATGTTTGGAGACCGTCGCCTGCGACTCCGCCCTCGCCTATATCTGTTCGCAGAAGTTGGGGCGACGCGTCAATATCTACGAGGTCATTGAACTCGCGCAGTCTAAAGAGCACTATCCCGCAGAAGAGTTGGAGACTCTGGTAGCCTATCTCTCCGTCGGACTCGCGGCGGTTATTAACCTCTTTAACCCGTCCTCTCTCTTTCTGCACGGCAACCTCTTTGAGATAGATGCAGACCTTTTTACACGTGTCATCGCGGAGACTGGCAAACGCGCTCTACGCCCCTCCTTCGACGAGTGTCAGATTATTCAGGCGCGAGGTAGCAAGCGGCAGGGAGCCATCGCCGCGATAATAGAACATCTTATCGATTCTCTCGTGCCGCAGATGATGACCGAACGGCGCGGCGACGAAAAAGAGTAATCTCTGGTCTCAGGAGACTTTTTGAATGACATGGGAAGAACGCTGGCATCCCCTACGCGAAGAGTGGGTGATACTCGCCGCGCATCGTCAGAATCGCCCTTGGATAGGCGAAACGCTCTCTGAGAACGAGGCGCAAATCCCCTCCTATCTCTCCGACTGCTACCTCTGTCCGGGCAACCTCCGCGTTAGCGGAAAGCGCAATGACAACTACGCGCAGACCTTTGTATTTGACAACGACCACCCCTGCGTCGGGCTAGACGCGCCCGCGCCAACCCCGGCAGGCTCGCTCTATAGAGTGCGTCCCGCTACGGGTATTGCGCGAGTGGTCTGCTACAGCCCCTACCACAATGTGACGATGGCGGAACTCCAAACTCCTCAAATAGAGAGCGTCCTGCGCGTTTGGCAAGAGCAGGACACGGACCTCCTTACGCATCCCCAAGTAAAGCACGTTCTGATTTTTGAGAATAAGGGGGAAGCCGTAGGAGTGTCCAACCCCCACCCCCACTGCCAGATTTACGCGACCAACTTCGTCTTCAAGTCCATTGAGACGGAGGCGCGAGTCTCGCAGAGCCACCTTGCGGAGACAGGTCGAGTCCTTTTTCAAGACATCATCGACGAGGAGCGGACGGACGGTAGGCGGATTCTGTGCGACACAGGCTCCGCAGTAGCGTTCGTCCCCTATTTCGCCCGCTACTCCTACGAGGTCTACGTCGCGCCAAAGGCGACGCATCAGCGTATCTCCACGCTCAACGCTTCCGAAATCCACGATTTTGCAGAGGCGCTCCGCACGGTTCTAGCCAAGTTCGACAATCTCTGGAAGCGCCCCTTCCCCTACGTGATGGTTCTGCACCAAGCCCCCGCAGATGGCGGCGAGTATGACGGATACCATTTCCACATTCAGCTCCACCCCCCGCTACGCAAGCCAAACCTACTGAAATACCTTGCGGGTCCCGAGATAGGGGGCGGCAACTTCATCAGCGACACCTCTCCCGAAGAGAAAGCGGCGGAGCTTCAAGCCGCATCGCACATTCACTATATCCACGCAGAAAGCGCCATCCAATGAGTCCTACAAATCCAGAACTGAATCACCTGCTCTCGCTTATGCGAGAACTACAAGCCGAGATTCGCGATTCCGTCGTCGAAGCGTGTGAAAGAGCGGAGGCGGAGCGAAGTAGCGCTCTCTCTGGTATCGCTCAAGATACGCAGGGCGACACCATCTATGCCATAGATAAAATCAGTGAAGAGCGTTTGGTAGTTTTTTTCGAGAGCCGAGTCGCCCCCATTGCGCCTGTTGTACTGATAGCGGAGGGGCTACACGACGGCAAGGTGATTCTCCCGAAAGGAACCCTCGAAGCGGATTGCAAATGGCGCATTATCGTCGACCCGATAGATGGCACTCGCGGAATTATGTACCAGAAACGGAGCGCGTGGATACTTACGGGCATTGCGCCTAACAAGGGAGAGAGTACGAACCTACAGGACATTGAAGCGGCGATACAGACGGAGATTCCGCTTATAAAGCAACACCTTTGCGATGTCGCGTGGGCGGTTCGAGGAGAAGGGGCGCAGGCGGAGCGTTACAACCGCATCACGAAGACAACCGCGCCGCTCGCCCTTCGCCCCTCCCAAGAGCCGACTATCTCGCACGGCTTCGCGAGTGTCGTGCGCTTCTTTCCGGGCGTTCGCGAGGAGATTTCCGCGATTGACGAGGAGTTGACGCTTCTGGCGCTGGGGCCCATTCAGGAAGGCAAAGCGCACTGCTTTGAAGACCAGTACGCCTGCACAGGCGGGCAACTGTACGGCTTGATGTGCGGACAAGACCGCTTTATCGCCGACCTGCGTCCGCTCATGGCTCCCTACCTAACTGCGAGAGGTCTCCCCCGCGCCCTCTGCTGTCACCCTTACGACCTGTGTACGCTACTGATAGCGGCGGAGATGGGCGTAGTTGTGAACGACGAAAATGGCGCCCCAGTACGCGCTTTGCTGGATGTCGAGCCGGATGTGTCGTGGTGCGGCTATGCGAACGCGGCTATCCAGCGGCAGATAGAAGCCCCTCTCCACGGAATTTTGAAAGGTCGGGGGCTAGTGTGATGCTTCCGCGTCGCAAATCGCCACAGTTCTCGTCGTCTGGCGATATACACCTCGCCATGGCGGACTTCATTCTGTAGAACTAGCGCCACTGGTTACATAAATCACACTTCAACTTTTTGTCTCATAAGGCTTGACACATTCCGCACTTTCGCCTTGACAAATCAGACTCTCCGTTGTATAATGTCTTGCGCTCAGGAGACTGGTGCGTTATCTGTTTCGGGGTGTAGCTCAGTGGTAGAGTTCTCGTCTGGGGGGCGAGAGGTCGCAAGTTCAAGTCTTGTCACCCCGATTGTATTGTGACCTCCTGTGAACCTAAGCCGTTCACATTCGGGGCTGTGGCTCAGTTGGGAGAG
>CAIJLM010000105.1 GCA_903821495.1 uncultured Chthonomonas sp.
GCTCATAAGACATATCGCCCTCAATTTGCTTAGGAGGGAGAAGACCTGTAAGAACGGAATTAAGGTCAAAAGAACGAAGGCGGGATGGGATGACAAATATCTTCGTAAAGTTATTGAGAGCGGTTCACAAATTTAGATGCGTTTGCCCTGTGAACCGCGAAACCCTCAATGCACAATGCAAACCACCCTAGAAGAACGCGCCAAACTTCCCAATCTCAAACCACAAGAACTCCTCTCCTTTGCGAAGGAGAGGTTGGGTGAGGTTAAGTGAAGATTCCCGTAACCCTGAACTCTTACCCAAATTTATGCGTGTATCGCTTTTGGAGATGTTTCGAGTATACTGAAATCACGTTTCCCCCTCAAACCGCAAAAACAACCTTGTACGCGACAACTCATGCCAAAATCACCATGCCAAAACCTCAGAAACAGGAAAGCCGTCCGCCTATCGCTCGCCTATTCGCTTGGATTCTTGGCGATTAGCGTACACTGTCTCGCGCAAGCCCCGCCACGTCCGCCCGACACAAAACCCGAGGCAGACAATAATCTTCTTAGCGTGACGGCGGGTAAAGAGCCTCCTACGCCAGGCTCTCTAAAGGAGAACGCCCCGACTCCGGGGCAACCGCGCACTACTTTTGAGGCGGATACCGACAACTTTTTATCTGCCGACGGCGAGATACGTGGAAGCGGAAACGTAAAAGTCGCCTATCCGGGCGTAACTATCACCGCCGACAAAGTTTCGGGCAACCTAAACCGCGAGGTTACGTTCACGGGTCACGCGAAAATCGTTGCGAAGGGGATAACCTCCTTCGCCGACACAATTCAGTTCTACCCGCGCCTCAGCGCCTATCGACTAGAGAATCCCCGCGCCACCATAGACCCCTCCCTCCTCAAAGGCAAGGTAATAACCCCTCTATACCTCTATGGCGGAAGCATTCGCGGACAGCGCGGCGGCTATACTCTCGCCGACAACACCGAGAGCACTACCTGCGAACTACCCGATCCGCACTACGAACTACGCGCCGCCTCCACCGAATATATCCCCGATGATAAGCTCATTATGAAGAAGGTAGCCGTCTACTTCTTCGGGCGTAAACTGATTGTGATACCGCTCATCGTCATCCCATTGAAGCAAATCAATCGCCGAAAACAGCCCGACTACCTCCCAGAAGCCGGACACAACCTCAATGAAGGTTACTATGCGCGTTTCCCCTACGCCTTCTCGGAAGGGGAAAAAGCGGCGGGGTTCTTGCGCCTTGACGCTACGCAGTTGAAAGGCATAGGCTATCGCATAGAGCAGGAGTATCTCGCGGGAAAGCAAGAGAAGTACTTCGACACTAGCGCGGGAAGAGGCGGCGGAGGCTTCAACTTCACGGGAGGAGGAGGAGGAGCGGGTAACACGTTTATCAACGCTACGGGCTACGGCTCAACGGGAAGCCTCCCGCGTCTTGGCACAGGTTTAGGGCCCGTCAGCGGCGGGCTGTTCGCCATGCAGGGGTACTTTTCAGAGGGTTTTAGCAAGGACTTTAGCGCGAGTTTCAAACATCAACAGGGCATTGGAAGCAATAACCATATCGGAATGAGCCTAGAGACGCAGAACAGTAGTTACCTCTCCTACTCCGACCAAACCAGTAAGAATATGCGCTTCAATTTCGCCCATCAAGACACCGCTCACGGAGTGAATGGAGACCTCGCGCTCAACTATGTAACGAACTCCTCTTCGACAGGATACAACACGAATCAGATAACGGGGAGTTTGAAACAGGCGTTCCAGTTCGATTCCGAAGGCTCCACGCGCAACAGTTTCACCTACAATCTGGACTACTCTAACTACGCCTCCTCAAATACATTCGGCGCGACGACCACCCAGAACCAGACCGCTCGACTCAATACGCAAATCCAGTTTCAGCACTCCTCGCTAGACTACTCGTTCGGGCTACAGGGCAACAAAAGCTCCCCCATTGGCGTACAGACAGGCGGAGGAAGTTTCGGAACCCTAGAACGCCTCCCAGAACTGACCTTTAGTTCCGACACAAGCGCTTATCGGGGCGGATGGCTTCACCACCTGCCACTACATTTAGACTTAGGATATGGGCAGTTCTCGGAGCCGGGAAGCAGTATCCAAACAGACCGCTTTCTAGTAGCAGCGCGTCTTCAAGAGCAGTCCATACTCAAAGGGCATACCGAAATCACGGCGGGGGGGGGCTTCGAGCAACGTTTTTATGGGGATGGAGCCGCGCAGTACCTCTTGCAAGAGACGACTCGCCTACGTCAACATCTCGGCGGACGCTCTGGTTTAGACCTCTCCTATCAGTATCAGGAGCCAGCGGGAGGCACGCCCTTTCTTTTCGACACACTGAGCCACATCCATTTTCTATCGCTAGAGGGTGGCTACATGGACGATAAGAGATTTCAGTTTACGTTCCGAAGCGGCTACGACCTCTTGGGAACCTCCCACACCCGCCCCTGGCAGTCCCTCTCTTCGCGCCTGATGTGGCGCCCTAACACGCATACCCGTTTCGACCTGCTGGGAACCTTCGACCCCAACTCTGGGAAGTTCTTCGCGGTGACGAGTAGCCTCAAACTGCGCGGGGCGAAAGACTTCGCGCTAGACCTCGTTTCGCGCTACGACCCTGCCTCCGGCAGGTTCAGTCAGGTGAATAGCCAAATGGACATCCCCATCAGCAAGTGGTGGCGAGTAGCGGGGATTGTGCGCTATAATGGGTTGAGCGGGAGATTCGACAGCCAGAGTTTTCAAGTTACGCGCACATGGGACTGCCTAGAGGCGAGCCTCACCTATACAAACACCCCATCCGGCTTTCAAAACCCGCAACAGTTCTACTTCTCCATGCGAATACTAGCGTTCCCCTTCACAAAACAGATGGGTAGGGGCCCCGCAGGAGATGCGCTTGGAACAGGGCTAGGAGAGATATACTAGACAGTGTGACAGGCTCTTGAAAAAGTTGATTTATATTCCATTTATGGCGTATAATGTGATATATAAGAGGGAATCAAAATGAGTAAAGCGCTTTTAGTTGGAACCAACGAAGACCTAAAACGAAGTCTGGAAACAGGACAACAGGGGCGGGCCTCTCGCCTGAGCGTCGTGTCTAGCGACTGGCAAACCATTAAGAAGAGACCCCCCACTACACGCGACGCAGACCTACTGGTACTGGACTTAACTGCGCCAGACGCTTATAAGGCGCGGGGCATTGCCGAGTTGCAGAGAGAGAACTCGCGAATTCTGTTGGTCATGCCTTCCGAAACAGCGCGTTCGCGCCCACAAGCGTTACAGCGCCTTCTGGACTTGCCAACGGTAGACTTTGTGCGCCCGAATGCGGATGGCGACGAAGTGCGTCAGCGGGCGCGTCGCCTACTACAGCGACAGTCCCCCGCCGCGCCCAAAGCCGCCCCGCCCTCCAACACGCTACTATCGCGCCTCATCGCTCCCGAACTGCACGACCCTGCGAATGGGAGGATTCACGCTGGGTATATCGCTAAGTACTTGGGCGTTCCGTTAAATGACATCGCTACGATGTTGGGCGTATCCTCTTCGCGCCTCCACAAAACGCCTTCTGCACGCTCCATTCAGCCCACGCTCCTCTATTTTGAGAGTATCATTGAATCCCTCAAGACTCTCGCTGGTTCTAAAGAGGCGGCTCGGTTCTGGTTAAATCTACCTGCAAAGCAGTTCAGGGGTATTACGCCTTTTGAGTTTATGCGGGAAGGGAAAGTTTATCTTGTCGCACATCTGTTGGAGGATATGATGACAGGACACCCCTCCTAATGCTCTCCCATGATGAACTTCACTCTGCGCTAAAGTCTATTCCCACACAGGCGTTTCAAGGCGTATGCTATCAGGCGGTAACGAGACGAATGTTGTTGGGAGACCCGCCCCACCCCGAAGTTCGTCCGCTTTATGACCAGGGCGCGGCTATAAAGGGGGCGCGTTATACCCCTATTGGTAGCATGAAAGCGCTCTATTTGTCGGAAGACCCGGAAACTGCCATTACCGAAGTCCATCAGATATACGCCGAATTACGCCGTAATGGGTTTATGGGAGTGATACCAGCGACAGTTATTTTTAGCGTTGAAATCATGCTGGACGCTTTTTTAGACCTTACAGATACAAACATTCAAGGCGCGCTGAATGCTAATATTTCCGAACTTTGCGACCCGACGTGGCTCTCTGTTCAGGATGAAGGCGGCGCGCCATTAACGCAACAGTTTGCCCAAATAGCCTTTGACACGGGGCGCATTCAGGCGATGCGATACCCTTCCGCTCAACTGGAAGGTCACGCCTGCTGGGTTGTCTTTACGGAGCGAGTATTCGCGCCAAACTACGTGCGTGTCAACGACCCTGACGGGTATCTTCAAGGAAATATCTCTCGATGAATAGTATCGAAATACGCCGAGTCCTTCTCGAAGAGTTGCCAGATGTTGTCGAACTCTTCCGCAATAAGGTCTATCACTGGAACCCCGCAGAGGCGGTGGCTCACTTTGAAGACCACGTTTCACGCGGAGGGGAGACGTTTCTCGCGTGGGACGGGGAGGAGCTGGCAGGGTTCCTTACGCTTCGATGGGTATCGCGCAACCCCGCGTTTCGCGATAACAATATCCCGCTGATTCACCACTTAGAGGTGTTCGAGCCGTATCGTAGGAGGGGCATAGCGGCGCGACTAATGGATACAGGGGAGGGGCTTATCGCGACACGCGCCACAAAAGCGGGTATCACCGTCGGGATTTCTCAGGAGTACGGCGCGGCGCAACGGCTCTATGCGAAACGCGGTTATATCCCCGATGGCAGGGGAGTCTGTCAGGGACATCGCCCCATAAAGTTAGGCGAGAGCTATACCATCGACCACGACCTGATTATCTGGTTGACGAAGGATTTGACACGGTAGATTTAGGGATTCATAAGCCGAAGCGCTCTATTTAGGGCTTCCGAAGCGCGAAGCAGAGCCTCCTCAGCGGCGCGAAGCGCTTGTAAGGCGTGCAGTTTTGAAGAACCAAGAGAAGGGATTGAAATCATGCTGACCATAAAAGGGATGGCGAACCGAGCATTTTGCGACAATGTGTCGCGCCGACAGTTCCTGCAAATCGGAGGGCTGGCGTGCGGCGGCTTGACGCTCACAGACCTACTCGCGGCGGAAGCCCGGCAGGGTATTAAAAAATCGCACAAAGCGGTCATTATGGTCTATCTGCCCGGCGGTCCCGCGCATCAGGATACTTTCGACCTCAAGCCTGAAGCGCCCGCCGAACTACGCGGCGAATTCAAGCCCATTAAGACCAACGTGCCCGGTATTGAGATTTGCGAACACCTGCCCCGCATGGCGAAGATGATGGACAAGTTTATCATTCTGCGCTCCCTTGTGGGCGGGCGCGACGAACACGCCTTCAATATCTGTAGCACGGGATATTCGGAAGGCGAGAACCGCTTGAATCACGCGCCCGTTATGGGTTCTGTTGTTTCACGCTTGCAGGGTTCTACACAGAAAACTGTGCCACCCTACGTCAACCTCTCCCCGCGCACACAGCATATGCCCTACAACGACCCCGGTCCCGGATTCCTCGGCTTAGGCTATAGCGCCCTGCGCCCGGACGGTCAGATGATGCAGGATATGACCCTCAAAGAGGTCTCGCTAGATAGACTCTCCGATAGGCGGAAGATGTTGGCGGGGCTAGACAGGTTTCGACGCAACGTAGATTCGCTCAAGGGGCTAGACGACCTCTCGCAACGCGCCTACGATATGCTCACCTCCAACAGAGTCGTGACCGCCCTAGACCTCTCCAAAGAAGACCCCAAAATCAAGGAGATGTACGGCAAGGGTATCGCTACGCCTGTAGGAGACGCCGCTCCTATGCTCAACGAGCAGTTCCTTATGGCGCGTCGTCTTGTAGAGGCGGGAGTGCGCTTTGTAACGGTCTCCTATGGCTTTTGGGACTGGCATGGCGGCAACTTCACCAACCTGAAACAGCACCTCCCTATGCTTGACCAAGCCTTGAGCGCCCTCGTAACCGACCTCTATCAGCGCGGACTAGATAAAGACGTGACGGTGGTGGTGTGGGGCGAGATGGGACGCACCCCGACTATCAATAAGGACGCAGGGCGCGACCACTGGGCGCGAGTCTTGTGCGGGCTTATGTCGGGCGGCAGTATGAGGACAGGGCAGGTCATTGGAGCGACAACTCGCGGCGCGGAAGAGCCGGCGGAACGTCCTGTGCATTTCCGCGAGGCGTTCGCGACCCTCTATCACAACATGGGGATTGATATTGCGAACACGCCTGTGCCCGACGCGCTCAATCGCCCGAACTACCTGATGGATGGCTTCGAGCCGATACAAGAGATAATTTAGCGCCACGCTACGCAAGACCGATTTACGCCCTCTCTGAAAGTTTTCAGAGAGGGCGTATTTTTGAAATGATTCAGGGCAAGACCTCTTAACCCGCTACTTGTCTTGAAGCGCGACAACGCCCGGTAGCGGCTTGCCTTCCAAGAACTCCAACGAAGCGCCTCCGCCTGTGGAGATGTGGGTCATCGCATCAGCGTAACCCAGTTGCTGAACCGCCGCCGCCGAGTCGCCGCCGCCGATAATGGTGGTAGCGTCCGACTCCGCAAGCGCTTGCGCTACGGCGCGAGTGCCCTCCGCAAACTTGGAGAACTCGAAGATACCCATGGGCCCATTCCATACAACGGTAGCCGCGCTCTTGATAGCCGCGCTAAACTTGGCGATAGTAGCGGGACCGATGTCGGCTCCCTCCCAGTCGGCGGGAATCTCGGTGACGGAAACGACCTTGGTTTCGCACGCCTCTTCGCCACCATCAAACGGGTTCGCGTTCGTGACGATAACGTCGTCGGGGAGAAGCAGTTTGTCGCCGGAAGTCGCCAGAATCTCTTTGCAGAACTCAAGGTTCTTCGCGTCGAGTAGCGATTTCCCTATCTCATAGCCCTGCGCCTTAAAGAAAGTGTATGACATTCCGCCGCCGATGATAAGCGTGTCCACTTTCTGAATAAGTTCGCGGATAACGCCAATTTTGTCTTTGACCTTCGCGCCGCCGAGTATCGCTACAAAGGGGCGCTTGGGTTCGGTAAGCGCTCCGCCAAGATAGTCGAGTTCCTTCTGCATGAGGTAGCCGCCAACGCCGGGTAGGAGATGCGCTACGCCCTCCGTGGAGGCGTGAGCGCGGTGCGCGGTTCCGAATGCGTCGTTGACGTAGACCTCCGCAAGGTTCGCGAGTTTCTGCGCGAAAGCGGGGTCATTCTCCTCCTCTTCGGGGTGGAAGCGTACATTTTCCAGTAGAACCACATCGCCGTCTTTCAGGTTCGCAACCGCCGCTTCGACCTCTGCGCCAATACAGTCGGGCAGGAGGACAACCTCCTTACCGAGCAGTTCGGAGAGGCGCTCTGCGACAGGTTTGAGAGTGTACTTAGGGGTCACGCCTTTGGGTCTGCCGAGGTGAGAGACCAGTATCGTTTTCGCGCCCTGCCCCACAAGGTAGTTGATGGTGGGAAGAGCGGCGGTGATGCGTGTATCGTCGGTGATGGCTCCCGTATCGTCCTGCGGTACGTTGAAATCCACACGCGCCAGAACGCGCTTGCCCTTTACGTCTATATCTTCAATCGTCTTTTTGTTCATCTTGTTTCTCGTCTACGTCCCATAGTAACTGCTCAGGCTTCCCTCTTCGATGTATTTTCCTGACAACGCCTGTTTCCCCATTCGGGAAAATGGCTGTTTTCAAGAAACTTTTGGGATTAGGGACAAAAGTTTCTTGTTTTATGCCACTTTCTCGTTCGGGAAAATAGCTGTTTTCAGGAAACTTTTGGCGAAAATGGAGCGTGAGTCGTTACGTCCCATAAAAGAAAACAGCCACAGAGGAGTCCTCCGCGCCCCCGAAAGGGCGTTTCAGGCTCTCCGCTGTGGCTGAAAGGTTGACTAGAGTCCCTTACTCGCGACGAAGTTCACGAGGTCGGCGATACGGCAGGAGTAGCCCCACTCGTTGTCGTACCAAGAGACGACCTTCACGAGGTTGCCGCCTACGGCTACGGTGTCTATCGCGGAGTAGATGGAGGAGTGCTGATTGCCGCGCATATCGGTAGATACGAGCGGTAGTTCGGTATACTCCACATAGCCCTTGAGGTAGCCATCCGCCGCCGTCTTCACCGCCGCGTTGATTTCAGCGATGGTCGCGTCTTTCGACAGCAGAGCGGTAAAGTCTACAACGGAGACGGTGGGAACTGGAACTCGGAACGCCATGCCGTGAAATTTGCCTTGCAGCTCAGGAATGACAAGCCCTACAGCCCGCGCCGCGCCGGTGGAGGAGGGAACGATGTTCTGTGCGGCTCCGCGCGCGTCGCGGAGGTCTTTCGAGGCGGTGTCCTGAAGTCTCTGTGTACCTGTGTAGGCGTGTACGGTGGTGAGAAGCCCCTTCTCAATGCCAAAACTGTCGTTCAGCACTTTCGCGATGGGCGCGAGACCGTTGGTCGTACAGGAGGCGTTCGAGATGACGTTGTGCTTCGCGGGGTCGTACTTGTCGTGATTCACGCCGAGAACAATGGTGAGGTCTTCGTTCTTCGCAGGGGCGGAGATGATGACTTTCTTCACGCCGCTGTTGCGGTGCGCCGCCGCTTTGGTAGCGTCGGTAAAGAAGCCCGTAGACTCGATAACGATGTCAACGCCCGCCTTGTCCCACGGTATGGTTCCGGGGTCGCGCTCGGCGAAAACAGTGATTTTCTTGCCATTGACCACAATGTCGTTACCTTCGGTGGTAACATCGCCCGCGAAGGGGCCATAGGTGGAGTCCCACTTGATAAGGTGGGCGTTGACGGCGGCATCGGTAAGGTCGTTCACAGCGACTATCTCAATGTCGTTAGGGTAGCGGGAAAGCATGGTTCGGAGCGCAAGTCGTCCAATGCGCCCGAATCCGTTGATACCAACACGAACTGCCATAGTAAAGGTTTTCTCCTCGTCTTTTTCTCTTCTTTGCGCGTTGATGAAGGGAATTATGTTTCTAGTTGCAAATTCGCCTCGTAGCGCTCGGAATGCTTGTTATCGCAAGTATTCTACCGCTTTTCAAGGGGGGCGGTCAACCTCTGAACGAGGCTTACGCCAATTTGTACGCTGATTCTGACGAGATTAGATACTTTTAGTCTTTGAAAACGCGATATGCCTAGCCGCTAGACACGCGAAAGTAACTTCATACGGTAGCGCGTTAAAGAAACTGAAAAGTGAGGCGGATTACTTGGAACAGTATCTCTACGTTTCTCGTCCAATAGGCGGGATTGTTGTAGCTCAAAACTTAGTCGAGCAAAAATAGTTCGACTGTAGCGGCTTAGTTTACAGCCACAAAACCCGAATCACTCGTTACCAGAGTAAATATCACAACAAAAAACGAAATAGGAGCGCTAAATGCACCACGAATCAAACCGATTCTTCGTTCGCCTCGTAACCACGATATGGTTAATTGGAGTCTTGAGTCAAGCAGCATTTGGTCAGGTTATCTTCGACAATTTCAACGCTTCAACGCCAAACACCTCGCTGTGGTCTCTGTACCAGAGTGGCGGGCCCGCCGTTTCACAAGGACAAGGCAGAGTAACGGTCTCTCTCCCTGAAACGTCTGCGGGAGATGTCTTCTATGCAGGTTACTCGTCCATTCCCTGGATAGTAGGCGATTACGATATTCAGGTTGACTATGCGTTGCCTGTCTGGCCCTTTGCAAGCGGGGTTCGCGTAGGTCTCTCCGCTGTCGCAACGGATGGAAGCGAAGATATGGCAGTAGAGCGAATAAGCTTCGGCGACAACGATTTTGAAGGCTATGGCTACCCGACTGACGCCTACCTCGCCCACTATCCCCCTGACAACCCGCAAGGCATTACCGCCACAAACGACAAGGCTGGTACATTGAGATTAACGCGCACGGGAGACATCACAGCCGCGTACTACTGGAGCGCTAGCCTGAAGCGATGGGAGTATATCCACTCCGCACAGGCTTTCGCTGGGCCCGTCTACTTCGGGTTGAGCGCATGGAGCCACGACTACTGTTTTACGAAACAGCGCGTAAAAGTCAGCTTTGATAACTTTCGAGTCAATAGCGGTAACGTGATACTGCCCATAACTCCTATTGGGTTAGTTGCGCCGCTAGGTCAACTCGTGCCAGAAGGGTCTGTTCCCGATTATCCGAAACAGGCATTTAATCGAGGGGGGAACTTGGCTTTGAAACTTAAACAGACCTTTAGCGGAAGGACGTTGACCGCCCCGCAGGTCAGCGCCCCGAAAATTGTTAGTCTCTTTCGTGATGGGCGGAGCGTAGATATCTCTACACTGTATTTAGACGCTAAGACGCCCACGAGCCACAACCTACTTTTCTCGGCTGATAGTAATTCGTGGTCATACTGCTTACGCACGACCAAACTTAAGGTAGGCATCTATATCATCACGCTAGAGATGTCTGATGGTCGCCGATACGACGCGGGGTTCCAACTACAGTAGGCGCGCTCTGGGCTTGACTTCCAGCCCGACGCTGTATGCAAACAGATAAAGAGACGCGCTCTTGCACGGTATAGTGTGCATGAGCGCGTTTCAGGTTGCGCTATGCGTTGAGTTAAAGGGGAGTAGCGACGCAAATACTTCGTTCGTCCAGAGGGTCGCTACGGAGAGAAGGCTTTTTGGTATGAGATTTAAGGGGTTAACCGCATTACATTAGGGCGCATCGATTTTGCGTTTTCGCGATTTTTCGCGGTTAATTTTCAAAAGTGTGAACTCTTCCTAAGCTACGTGCGTATTTCTCATAAAAAGGACTCTCCAGATGACTCGTATTTGCGTTCTCTCCTCTAGCCCTTCCCAAAATTCGCGATCGCGCCAGTCGGCTCAGTACGTGGTAAGCCTTCTTGAACAGACTGCCGACATGGATGTAGACTTTATAGACCTGCAAGAGACCCCCGTTGACCTCTATCCCGGAAAACCCGACGACGCGCAACGCGCCGACTTGGTGCGCCGATTTAACGAGGCGGATGGGTGGATACTCGCAGGAGCGGTGTACAACGGAGGCCCCAACGCGCACATAGTCAACTTCCTGCACTTCGCCTTGAAGCCGGGTAGCACGCCGCCCGGAAGACCGTTCTTCTTAATCGCTTCGGCGGGGGGCGGTGGTAGCCTATTTGCGTTTGACGAACTCGGGGCGCGTATTCGCCGTGAAGTGAAGGCGGTAGAGGTCAGTTCGCCCGTACTAGCCTCTAGTAGTGTTGAGGAGAACGATATCCGCTTAGAAGCGCAGGTGAAGTTGTACCTTCCATTTGTGGAACTTTACAGCAAGTTGGCGCGATAGGTAAGAGTTCAGTCGTTTGGGAATCTTCACATAACCTCACCCAACCTCTCCTTCGCAAAGGAGAGGAGCCTTCGTGGTTTGAGTTTGGGAAGTCTGTGTGTGTTGTTCCAATTTCATCATGCGTTTGCGGATGTCTGCACACGCTCCGGGTCGTAGTTCAGATTCGGCGAAAGCCATCGCTCCGCCTCCTGAATGGAAATCCCCTTGCGCTTCGCATAGTCCTCAATCTGGTCTCTTGCGATTTTGCCAACGGGGAAGTACCGCGACTCCGGATGCCCTATATAGAAGCCGGAGATGGAACTACCCGGATGCATTGCGAAACTCTCGGTAAGCGTGATACCTGTCGCCTGCTCCACGCCCATCATATCGAAGAGCGGACGCTTCTCGGTGTGGTCGGGGCAGGCGGGATAGCCGGGCGCGGGGCGCACTCCCCGATACTTCTCGCGTATCATGTCTTCATTCGTCAGGTTCTCTGCGCGTCCATAGCCCCACTCTTCGCGAACCTTTTTGTGCAGGTACTCGGCAAAAGCCTCCACTAACCTGTCCGCAAGAGCCTCCGCTAAAAGCGCGTTGTAGTCGTCGTTATCCGCCTTGAACTCCGCTACCAAATCAGGTAGCCCATGCCCCGTCGTCACTGCGAACCCGCCAAAGTAGTCAGGTAAGCCCGTCTCTTTTGGTGCAACAAAGTCCGCTAGGCAGTAGTTGACCTGCCCCGCGCCTTTGTCCATCTGTTGACGCAGGAAGTGGAAGCGCGTGAGGAGCGTTTCGCGAGTCTCATCGGTATAGACCTCCACATCGTCGCCTACGCTATTCGCAGGAAAGAGGCTATAGACTCCCTTCGCCGTAAACAGTTTTTCCTTGACGATACGAGCCAAGAGCGCTTGCGCCTCCTCGAAAAGTTTCCGCGCCGTTTCGCCCACAACCTCGTCTTCCAGAATGGCGGGGTAGCGTCCGTGCAGTTCCCACGTATGGAAGAACGGCGACCAGTCCATAAACGGAACTAACTCCGCCAAATCTTGACACTCTATCACGCGAACGCCAAGCGTTTCAGGAGTTGCAACGCTCTCCGCCGTCCACTCAATTTTAGGCTTGTTGGCTTGCGCTTGCCGTAGCGTAACGAAAGTTCTCTGCTCTTGACGGGCGGCGTGTTCGTTACGAAGTCGCTCTTGCGTAGCGCGAGTCGTCTCCATAAAGGGCGTTTTCAAATCTGGATTTATCAGGCTCCCCACCACCCCGACAGCGCGAGAGGCATCCAGAACATGGACGACGGGCTGTTTGTACTGCGGGGCGATTTTGACGGAGGTGTGCGGAGCGCTCGTCGTCGCGCCCCCAATGAGTAGCGGAATATGGAAGCCCTGCCGCTCCATCTCCTTCGCGACATGAACCATTTCGTCCAGGGAGGGCGTTATCAACCCGCTGAGTCCGATGACATCCGCGCCAACCTCCCGCGCCGTCTGTAGTATTCTATCGCAAGAGACCATCACGCCGAGGTCTATAATTTCGTAGTTGTTACAGGCGAGAACGACCCCCACAATGTTCTTTCCAATATCGTGAACATCGCCCTTCACCGTAGCCATCACGATTTTACCCGCGCTCTGGCTTTTGCCGGAGATGGCTTTCTCCTCCTCCATGTAGGGAAGGAGAACAGCGACGGCTTTCTTCATCACACGCGCCGACTTCACGACCTGTGGTAGAAACATCTTACCCGCGCCGAAAAGGTCTCCCACAACGTTCATACCCGACATCAGGGGACCCTCAATTACGTTTATAGGTCTCCCGTACTGCTGTCGCGCCTCTTCAACATCCGCCTCAACGAAGTCGGCGATACCTTTCACGAGGGCGTGGCTCAAGCGCGATTCAACGCTCCCCTTACGCCACTCCTCTTCGACTACCGCCTTCCCAGTCTTTTGGTCTTTCACCGTCTCGGCGTAGGCGAGTAGACGGTCAGTAGAGTCCGCTCTGCGGTTCAGCAGAACATCCTCCACCAGCTCAAGCAGGTCTTTTGGTATCTCTGCATAGACAGCCAACTGCCCCGCGTTCACGATTCCCATGTCCATACCCGCCTGAATAGCGTGGTAGAGAAATACGGAGTGCATGGCTTCGCGAACGACGTTGTTACCCCGAAACGAAAACGAGATATTGCTGACTCCGCCGCTCACTTTTGCGTAGGGTAGATTCCGCTTTATCCAGCGCGTCGCCTCTAGGAAATTGACGGCGTAGTTGTTATGCTCCTCAATGCCCGTCGCAACGGTGAGGATGTTCGGGTCGAAGATAATGTCTTGCGGCGGAAACTCTACCTGCTCGACGAGAATGCGGTAGGCGCGTTGGCATATCTCCGCCTTGCGCTCAAAGGTATCGGCTTGTCCCTGCTCATCGAACGCCATCACGATAACTGCGGAGCCGTAGCGACGCACTAGCCGCGCCTGCTCTATGAACTTCGCTTCACCCTCTTTCAGGCTAATCGAGTTGACAATGCCCTTGCCCTGTAGACAGCGCAAGCCCGCCTCAATCACCTCCCACTTGGAGGAGTCTACCATCACGGGGACTTTCGCAATATCGGGGTCTACGCCAATCATGTTGAGGAAGCGCGTCATCGCATCCGCGCCGTCCAGCATCCCCTCGTCCATGTTTATATCTATTATCTGAGCGCCGTTCGTCACCTGCTGTTGCGCTACTCGCGCCGCCTCCTCGTAGTTTCTGGCAAGGATGAGTTTGGCGAACTTAGGCGAACCCGTTACGTTTGTACGCTCTCCTACGTTGATGAAGTTGCTTTCAGGGCGAACGGCGAGGGCTTCCATACCGGATAGGCGCAGATAAGGCTCGACAGTCGGGGGCTTGCGCGGCGGAATGCCTTTAACGACTTCGGCAATCTGACGAATAAATTCGGGTGTCGTGCCACAGCAGCCTCCCACGATATTGACCAAGCCGCTGACCGCCCACTCGCGTATACTCTCAGCGACATCGTTGGGACCTAATGTAAAGCCCGTCGGCGAGAGTTTATCGGGTAGCCCGGCATTAGGATAGGCGCTCACGAAGACGGGCGCGATTTTCGAGAGCTCCTCAATGTGAGGGCGCATCTTATCAGGTCCCAGAGCGCAGTTCAGCCCAACGGAGAGCAGAGGCGCGTGCGAGATAGAGTTCCATGCCGCCTCCACCGTCTGCCCGGAGAGCGTGCGCCCTGCATCATCGGTAATGGTGATGGATGCCATGACAGGAACACGCTCGCCCGTGTCTTCAAAGTACTTCTGTATGGCGAATAGCGCGGCTTTGAGGTTAAGAATATCGAAGGTTGTTTCGGGCAACAGAATGTCTACCCCACCGTCCACAAGCCCCTGAACCTGTACATAGTAGGCGTTCATCACCTCCTCAAAGGCGACATCCCGAAAACCGGGGTCGTTGACATTAGTGGCGGCGGAGAGCATTTTGTTCATGGGGCCCAGCGCCCCCGCCACGAAGCGCGGCTTGGAGGGGTCTTCCGCGAACACTTTATCCACAGCGCGACGCGCTATCTGCGCCGACTCAAAGTTCATTTCGTAGGCGTACTCCACAAGGTCGTATTCACGCAGGGTAATGCCATTAGCGTTGAAAGTATTCGTCTCAATAATGTCCGCGCCGGCTTGTAGGTACTGCGTATGAATCGCTTCGATGATTTCAGGGCGAACAAGCGAGATAATATCCCCATTGTTGAGGAGGTCGCAGGAGTGATTGCGGAACCGCTCGCCGCGATAGTCCTCTTCTTTGAGTTCGTAGCGTTGAAGCATGGTTCCCATCGCGCCGTCAATAATAAGGATGCGCTGTTGGAGAAGCTCTCTTATATCTATGCTCATAGTTTTCCGTTCCGTTCTTCGGTTTCTGCGTCCAACTCTTCAGGGGCGAGCCACACAACCCGCTCATCCCGCCACATTGGAATTTTTCTGCCGTCGTGTTTGGCTTTCGCTCGAACTCGCTTGCCCGCCTCATCAAAGACTCGGCATATCGCCTCCGTGTCCATCATAAGTTCCGTCACGGTCTTTTTGGGAGAGATATTCAAAGTTATCTCTGTTTCAACTGGTTCCATAGTTCCTCCTCACTAACAAAAACATCATCCTTGCTATCTTCACTCTCTCACTAACCCTAATTATACACCATACCATAAACTCCACAATACTATTATAGCCTATATTATCAATAAATCATTATTCATTGATAATATATTTATCATTCCGCCTTTAGGGTGAGCGCCGATACAGGTTTGCACACGCCCCGCCGATAGTGGAGAGAATTCAAACGACATAGCGAGGTACGAGTTCAGGGTTGGGCTTCTTCACATAACCCGCGCAACCTCTCCTAGCCCTCAACCTCTGCCCCTTCTCCCAATTCTGGGAGAAGGGGTGAATACACTGATGGTGGTATGAGATTTGAGAGGCTGTGCGTGTTGTTCCAAGTTTGGGCTTTTTCGCACTCCTTTTCGCGTGTTTCGCGGTTAATTCCCAAAAGAGTGAACTCTTACCAAAGATAACTAGCAAAAACAGTTCGGTAGCAATTTAGGTTATAATATAGTGAATGCGTGTACAGGAGGAGTGGAGGCGATATGTCGATACTTAGGGTTGAGTTTTTCGGAGGACTGCGCGTTACTGTCAAGGACGCGGTTGACGCTGAGTTGACGCTGGGGTTTTCGGCGCGACTGCTGGCGTATCTGGCGCTAAACGCGGATAGCGAAACGAATCGCGAGGTCTTATGCGAACTGCTTTGGGAGGGCATTCCTCTCGAATCCTCGCGCCAGAGTCTGCGGCAGGCGTTGCACGAGTTGCGGCGGCTTATTGAGCCTCCGCCAATTGAAAAAGACACTTTCCTTATCGCTACGCGGAACAGCCTCCGATTGAACGCCCAAGCCCTCTCTACGGATATCGCGGATTTTGACAGGCTTATCGTGCAGACGACTCTCACCACTTCGATGGAGGAGAAGGCGGGGCTGTACGCCTCCGCGTTGGCGTTGGTTAAGGGCGAGTTTTTGTCGGGCTACTACGACGAGTGGATAGTAGAGGAGCAGACGCGCCTGACGAACGCCTACGACTGCGCTCGCCTTGACTATCTCCGCATTCTGGAGGTGTTGGGGCGAACCGAGGAGGCGGTGGCTCTAGCGAATCAGATTCTTGCGGGCGCCCCGTGTCAGGAGGAGGTACACTGCACGCTGATGCGCCTCTACACGGCGAAGGGGCATAGCAAACTGGTGCAACGACAGGCGGATAGGTTGCGGCAGTGCCTCGAAGCGGAGGGGTTGGGCGCTCCTCAGATTGCGACGGATGTGTATATTGAGAACCTGCTACAGTTGGCGCGACAGTCGGCTCCCGCGGCGAAAGCGCCCGCGGCGGCGGAAGAGTCTGCGCCTGTTGTCGTAGCGCCCGCCTCACAACCCGCGAAGTGGCGGAAGGAGTATGCTCTTCTTCTGCTTCCGTTGGTGGTGTTTCTGATTTTGAATAGGGCGCACCCCTCCGCAAAAACCGCATTAGCGTCGCCAGATAAGCAAATCGCCAAAACTCCGCTCCCCGAACAAGCGGTGAAGAAGGAAGTTAAACTACCGCTCGACAATCCAAATCTACAGATTGTTTCTACATCGCCGCAAGGGGGCGCACCTAAACCCAAAGACGTGGAAAGCACTGGCAAGCCGAGCGCAAACACAACAAAACCCGCGCCTCTTCCTTCGATTACACCGCCTCCCAAAGTAGTCCCTGAGTTGCGAACTGAAGACAGAAAACCGCTATGGGTCGCTTACTTTGAGAATAGTGAGGGCGATGTAGATAGCCGAGCTACCGTTGTCAAAACGGATGGGCAGGGAAATATCTATGTTGGGGGGTTTGTAAAGAACAAGAAGACGGATGTCGACTTCGTGATTCTTAAATATGCGCCGATTGGGGGCAAGAGGCTATGGGAGAAGCGATTTGACGCTCCTGACCACGATTGTGATAGGGTTGTGGACATGGCTGTCGACACCGATGGAAACGTCTACGTGACGGGCGACTCTAACAGCTGGAAGGCGCATAACCGCCTGATTTACGACCCAATGGACATTGTCACCATCAAGTACGACACGAACGGCGAGAAACTCTGGGAAAAGCG
The DNA here is from genome assembly GCA_903821495.1 of uncultured Chthonomonas sp. Classification (GTDB taxonomy): domain Bacteria; phylum Armatimonadota; class Chthonomonadetes; order Chthonomonadales; family Chthonomonadaceae; genus CAIJLM01. The sequence continues at coordinate 17,416 of CAIJLM010000105.1, forward strand.
TTACGACCCTTCTAATGGAGGCAGGGACTATCCTATTGCGATAGCGGTGGACAAAACTGGCAACGTCTATGTGGCGGGAACGTCTACGGCGAAACTGGCGCATCAAGGTTGGGACGGAACCGACATTGTTGTGGTTAAATATAACAGTAGTGGCGATTTGAAGTGGGAAGGGCGGTATAACGGGCCCCACCGCAGGAATGATAAGGCGATGGCGATGGCGGTAGATGATGCCGGCAACGCCTATGTGACAGGTAGTTCAATGGATAATTTGCAAGGCTTGGACTGGGTTACCATGAAGTTCGATTCCAGTAAAGCGGACGGAAATCCCGATTGGGCGGAGCGCCTTGATGGAACTTCGCACGGCGACGATATTCCTAGGGCTTTAGCGTTGGGTAAATCGGGTAGCGTGTACGTAACTGGAAGCGCAGGAAATCACGGGGCGCGGTTGGACTATCTCACTGTTAAGTACGAGAACAACGGATCTCGGGCATGGTGCAAACAGTATAATGGAACGGCGAAGGATGATGACATCGCCGTAGCGATAGCGTTGGACGCGGAGGAGAATGTCTACGTTACGGGAGAGTCGGACGGACTTGGGACGGATAGGGACTACGCCACCCTCAAATATCTAGGCTCGAACGGCAACGAGGAGTGGGTCGCCAGGGAGAACGGAACGTGGAGCAAAGGCGATGTTGCGAGAAAAGTGGTAGTTGGTAAGACCGGCAATGTCTACGTGACAGGGGCGCAGTACGGCGGTTACTCCAATAAAGGCGGAACAGAAATGGATATAGCGACTGTGTGCTACCCTCCAATAAATTCGTATCCGTCCAACATGAATAAGGCTCATTGGAAAAGCGTCTTTACTGGCAAACTCAGGAACGGGTCGGAAGAGCCGTTCGCTATGACAGTGGACAAAGACGGAAACATCATCGTAGCAGGGCAGAGCGACACGGGCAAATCGCACGATATTGTCGTCATGAAATACGCTCCCTAATCGCTCCGCTACCCCCTCCCCAAGCCCCTCTCCGAATCGGCGAGGGGCTTTTTTACGTCTCCGCGTATCTACTCAGCCTCCCCTATTCCTTTTCGGGTTCAGAGGCGGGCAGACAGCGGGAGGCTTATCGCCATGGTTCAGCCCCCCCCCTCTAAATCTCCCCCTCCGTAAGCGGGTAGATTTTAGAGGGGGGTAGAGAAGTTGTTTTAGGGTAGCGCGTCAGTCTTCAAAGAGGCTTTTTGGGAGTCC
>CAIJLM010000106.1 GCA_903821495.1 uncultured Chthonomonas sp.
TATCCCTGCCGCTCAAGGTTCACCTGTTCCAAGCGCACAATATGTCGCTCATCGTCTACCGCCAATATCTTCTTAGCCATGGTTTAACACCCTCTTTCTTCACACAATACTAAAAAATCGATACCCTAATCTTCACCCTGCTCAGATTCCTCAATCGACTTAAAGATGCGCCGCACAAACGTAATCAGGTACATCGGGTTAAAAGGCTTCGTGAGGTAGCAGTCTACACCCTGCCGCCAATCGCGAAAGCGTCCCGAAGATACTGTACGCGGAGTTAGCATAATTATAGGCAAATCACACGTATCAGGGTTATTCCGAACTTGCGACCACACTTGTTCCCCATCCATACCTGGCATCTCCTCGTCCAAAACCAGCAGGTCAGGCTCGAACTCCTCTATCATGGAAAGCGCGTCACCGCCATTAGAAGCCGAGATAACTACATATCCCTGCCTCTCAAGGTTCACCTTGACTAAGCGCACAATGTGCGGTTCATCATCAACGACAAGTATCGTTTTCGCGCCCGCCCTAAGTTTCTCGCTATTCCGTTCTGCATACTGCCTCACCTCCTCATCCGCCCTATCCAAGAGCCGCCGCACAACCACCAATACTCGCTCGCCATCCAGAGGCTTCTCGACGCACGCCTCTAGTCCCCCCATAAGGTTCGAGAGGTCTTCCGGGAACTCAGGAATCAGAACCACGACGGGCGTGTTCTCGATACCCGGAGTCTTTCGAATAATATCCAGCACGCGCAAACCGCCCAAATCTCGCAAGGCGGAGTCAACTATCACAAGGTTAGGCTGTTCCGAGAGGGTGAGCGCCACGCCATCCGCCCCCGTTCTAGCGACATCAACGTTATACGCCGCCCGTTCAAGGCAGGTTTGAAGCGTCGCCAAAGTCGGCTCATCGTCCGCTACTATAAGTATTGACGTGTATTTCGGTACGTGTGGCATAAAACACCTCCAGAACGAGACAAAATCAAGCGAACGTTCCCTTCGCCCAAATCTCCGTCACCCGCCCAAAGCAGTAGGTGATGTGCGCCAGCAAAATATCATGCTTCAAAGTACGCTCCATACACGCCACGATATTCCTCGACTTGGGTTGCGGCGGAAAAGGCTGTTCCATTATCATTACGACGGGAAGTCGCTTCGTTGTCTCATTCGCAGAGAGCATACCCGCCAACTCTTCACCGTTCATATCCGGGAGAACAGCGCTTATCATTAAAAACTCGAAAGTATCCGCTTGCACCCTCTCAAGCGCCTCCAACCCGCTGGATACAAGAACGACATCATAAGGGGTATCTAGCACGTAGTCCCTCACAAAGTTGCGAAACTCCCTATCACTCTCCACAAGGAGAAATTTACGCTTAGGCTGACGTAAAGCCTCCTCTTCGTGCGTTCCCGCTAATCTCTGTTGGAGAACCTCTTTCATCTTCTCAAACACGGTTTCACCTCTCTTTACAGATAACGGAAGGTATGGGTTATCGAAAGAACTCCCTAGCCTCCTCCTTCAAAACTGCCTTCAACGCCGCGCCATCCAACGCTGCCTCCTCACACTCGCTACGCAGACCGCTCCCCCCGACAAAAAGCCTCTCGCCCAACGTATAGTACATATTCTCAGAGTACAAAGGAATGGAGACCTGCTGAATAAAAAAGTCGCCGCGACGAAACAGAGCGGAACCAAGCATCTTATGTCCCGTGCGTTCGGAAACGAGGTCGGCGGAACTCGCGATAAGGAAGCAATCGCCATAGTGGTTCGACACAGAGGGCGGAGTCCCCTCCCCTATCTTTGCGCCAACGCCCAATTTTTCAAAGGCGCGTAAAAACAGTTCGGATAGACGAAGGTAGATAGCGGTGATGGAAGGGGTCGTATCGGGAGGTAGATGAAACGAATCGAGTGAGGCGCAGATGCTAATCGTCAGGTCGTCGCCATGAAGAATACCGCGTCCTCCTGTCGGGCGACGCACTATCGGAACCTGCAAACGTTCACACTCCGCGACGTTCAGTGTGCGCCCTGCATCTTGAAACTTGCCGATAGTGATAGCGGGCATCTCCCACGTATAGAAGCGCACGGTAGACGGCGCAAGTCCCGCCTCCACCTCGGCGAACAGCTCCGCATCACGCCTCATATTAAAAAAAGCCTCCCCCGCTACATCGTCAATCAGACGCAAAGCGTAAGTGTTTATACTACTACTCATTGTATCTTATTCAAAATTGTCCGATAATGTTTGCGTAATCAGCCCGTAGACACTCCCGACTTGACTGCA
>CAIJLM010000107.1 GCA_903821495.1 uncultured Chthonomonas sp.
AGTAAAAACCGCGAAACACGCGAAACACGCGAAAAAAATGCACCAAGCCCCAAACTTGGAACCACTCGCACAGGCTTCCCAATCTCAAACGACAAAAACGCCTCTCCTTTGCGAAGGAGAGGCGGGGTGAGGTTAAGTGAAGATTCCCGCAACCCTGAACTCTTACGCTAAGATTGCATTGCCTACATTCAAATTCTGTGCCACAATAAACCCTGAGATTCAGTCCGATATTCGTCGTTGGAAAGGTTTTATTCTTATGAAGGTGGGTATTATTGGCTTGCCGCAAACTGGCAAAACCAGCCTCTATAATGCGTTGACTCGTTCGCAGGTAGAACTTAATAAGTACGGTTCAACCGAGGTCAACGTCTCTGTGATTTCGGTTCCCGACCCCCGTTTTGAACACGCTGTAAAGATGTGCGAACCCAAGAAAATTACGCCGGCGGTCATCGAATTCACAGAGGGCGGGGCGCGTATTGAGCGGGAGGAGCGCAAAGCGGATAAGTTTGGCGCGGATTTCTTTGTGTCAGTCCGCAATTCGGAGGCGCTGGTGTTTGTTATTCGGGCTTTCGACGATTCGACGATTCCTGCGCCGCCCGATGGAATTAATCCGCGCCGCGAAGCCGAGAAAGTGCTGGAAGAGTTGCTACTCGCCGACCTCATGGCGGTGGAGGGGCGGTTGGAGCGGCTCGACAAGGCGCGTTCGCAGAAGCGTCAAACTCCTGCGGAGGCGGCGGAGCAGCAGGTCATCCTCAAAATCAAGGAGCACCTCGATAATTTCCAGCCTGTTCGCACTCTCGCGCTTACGGAGGACGAGAAGCGTTCGGTTCGCAGTTTCGCTTTTGTTTCGGGTAAACCCGTGATTCTGGTCGCAAATGTGGGTGAAGACGATGCCGCCGAGACCTTGCCTGAAATCGCGAAGCCGCTTGCCGAGTACGCGGCGGAGCAGGGCGTTCCGTTTATTTCGCTCTGCGCGAAGGTGGAGATGGAGATAGCGCAGATGGAGCCGGAAGAGGAGAAGGAGTTTCTTGAGGCGATGGGCTTGAGCGCCGCCGCGCGCGATAGGCTGATTCGCGCCGCCTACGCCGCTCTTGGGCTAATCAGTTTCTTCACTATCGGCGAAGATGAGGTGCGGGCGTGGACAATCACACGCGGTACGAACGCGGTGGGCGCGGCGGAGAAGATTCATAGCGACCTCGCTCGCGGGTTTATTCGGGCGGAAGTTATCGGGTGGGACGAATTTGAACCCGTTCAGGGGTGTTGGGACGCGGCGAAGGATGCGGGCAAGATGCACTTGGAGATGAAAGAGTACACGGTGAAAGACGGCGATATCGTGCATATTCGCTTCAAAGTGTAGCGGGAGTTTTTAGATACTCTGGCTAGGCGATGCGCCGAACCCTTCTCCCGAAATGGGAAGAGGGTTCGGTTAGATGGGGGAGGTTGACGCTACCCTTTGCGTCTTAGCCGTGCGCCAAAGAAGAGGTCTAGCCCGTGCCTATGCGCCCAAGAGCGGAAGTATCTCCCCTCGGCGAAGGCGGACAACTCGGAAGGAATCGCGTCTAGTTTGAAATCCTTACCCGCAGGGCTGTTCAGAAACGCCTCCACAATATCCTCGTTTTGCGAACGCTCCAACGCGCAGGTTATGTAGATGAGTCTGCCGCCCTGCTTTACGAGGTGGCTACCCTGCTCTAGCAGGATGCTCTGAAGCCTAGGGTAGTTCCCAATCTCTCCGCCGAACCACTTTTTGTCGGGGTTGCGCCGTAGGGTTCCGCTTCCTGTGCAGGGCGCGTCGATAAACACGCAGTTCGCGCCCCGCTCATACTTTCCGCCCACGCTCCAAGGGGCGCTTGTCCATACTCCTTGCTCGTTGGCGGTCAGTAGGACTGTCTGCACAATCGTCACGCCGGCGCGGGGGAGTCGCTTCTCTAGCGAGGCGAGCCGTAGCGCGGAGGTGTCTAACGCGAATATCTTGCCGGTATTGTTCATAGTCGCCGCAAGCCCTAGCGTTTTGCCGCCGCCGCCCGCGCCAATCTCAATCACAGTTTCGTTGGGCTTTGCGTCGGCGAACATCACCGCGAGTTGACTTCCCTCCTCCTGCACCTCGAAGCGCCCCTCTTTGTAGCCCGGTATACCCTGAATCGGCACGCGCTTTGCGAGAACCACTCCCCAAGGCGAGTATTCGGTAGGAAATGAGCCTTCCACCTGCTTGAGAACGCGGTCGGGCTTCGATTTGAGCGAGTTGACTCGGAGAACCGTAGGAGCCTGTTCGTTGAGCGCCTCCCCTGCCTCCACCGCCTCATCGCCAACCAGCGCCTCTATCTCGCTCGCCATCGCTTCGGGAAAGGAGAGTGTGACGCGCAGATAGCCCGCGGGGTCTTCTTCTTTGGTAGGCAGTTGCGCCATCGCCGCCTTCATCTCCTCTTGCTTTAGGGGGTCGTAGGAGGTCTCCATATCCCAGAGGCGCAGAAAACTTTCGGCGGTCGGCTCCATGCCCATTATCTTGCAGAGCGCCTGTTGCCGCGTTAAGAGGCGGACGTTGCGATAGATTGCGTCTGTGAGCCAGCGCCTCTCTCGTGAGTTGAGCGATTTACGGGCGCGCACCTCCTCGTTTACGATTCTATCGAGGGGGAGGGTAGCGCCTTGCGCCTGCCATTTTTCCCAGATTTCTATTGCGGCTGTGGTTGCGCGTGGGGTCATAGTGTGTGTTTAATCCTGCTCTCTAGCGAACAATGCTTAGTGTCGAAAAAAATCAAAAGGGGTCTCCTGCGGCGCTTTATGAACGTTAAAGCGTGGGGGCAGTGATTTGTACTTCAATAGGAATTTGCGTTGCGATGAGGTTACGAACTGGCGTGTAAATATCAACCTCCGTGGTAGGCGTTTCAATGGAGACTATCAAGGAGTAGCGAGTAGAGGATGTGCACTTACCGAGATGTTTCCGCTCCCGCCACCAGCCGATGGAAGGTCGAACTACTAAAAGGTTGGAGGTGGCAAGAGCCGCCGCTGTGCCTGTCCATATATCCGAGTGAATCGAGCCTACATCTCTCTGTTTTCCCAAAAGCCAGTGGTTACTAGGCGCGGAAGTCTCTGGATTCCCATCCTCCTCCTCACGTACTTGCTTGTTGACGCGACTCATAAATTGAGGTGCGGTTTCATTGGGATCGTTCAACTCAAAGCGCAATCCATGTGAGGCATACCTATACCGATTATTCCGTCCTTTTTCTCCAGGGCTTGGCTCAACAAAATAAGATAAAGTTACACGCATTTTAACCTCTGTCTCCGCAAGCTCAAGTAGAATATCGTGGGGCCAGGGTAGTTCATAAGAATGAAGTTCATTCATTGCGCCGTTGTTGTCTTTCAATTTGAAAGGCTGAATGGCTTCTTGACTAACAAGAGTAAGGCGGTTTCTCATACAATGGAGGGCGGAGTTTAGGTTGGGGATGCCATAACCACACGTTCTCAATAGCTTTCGATAACCTGTTCTGTTTTCTTGCGTCAAGAATTGATGCTTCATTGTATTTGTCCATTCCGCTGAGTGGACAAGCAATCCTCGCACGGTTTCGGGCCATGCTTCAGGATATTCTGCATATATTTGCGCCGCAAGGTGTGATGCTTGAGCCGTAGCCGCACTAGTAGCGTTAAACAGCCCAAAATGACGAGGGGCAATGCTATTTACATCACGGCTCGTAGTAAGAAGCATCAAGTCATCAACATTGACAACGTTTCCTGCTGGGTCAAGGGCTAGATTACCACCCTCTAACAATATTTCAGGTTTAATGGGCCACCTGTTAGATGCCCATGTTAGAGAAGTCGTACTATAGGGGGAAAGCCCACCGGATGGTGCTAGAGGGTGGTAGCCCTCTAGCTTAGAGTCTTCGATTATTATCTTATTAGTAAACGCTCCTACAGTTAAGGCATTCCACGATTGAGCGGGGTCGAGAATTTCATCGGTGAGGTTATCCGTAGGGTACCGATAATTCTGGGAAACATCTGCATTTCCAGCCGATACAACTATGAGTCTATGAGCGTTATCAGGTGCTTCAGAAGCAAGGTTATCTATTTGTGCAGACCATGATGTGGGTTTCCCTCCATCAAGAGGAGACGCAGAGCCAACTGCCATACAGACAACACGACGGCGATGCGGGTTTTGCTTCTCCGCCATATCGATTCCATCTTTTGTGACTACACCCCATGCCTCTGACTCGTTTACCTCTTGTCCTCGTGGGAGGATTTTTACTGATTCAAGTTTGTGGCGCAGTTCAATTGCATTGGGACTTTCAAGAACTGATTGTAAGTCGCCATAGATTGCGATTCCCGCCATATTCGTGCCGTGTCCATCATGGTCATCGATTCCCCAATGAGGGCGAACGGCTTGTACATCTGATTCAGGCAACACAGGGGCAAGAAGAGGGTGTCCTGAGTTAATTCCAGTATCCAGAATGCATATCGAAACATTACCTGTATCGTCGTAGGTAGTCCGTTTTTGTAAAGATGTGACTCGTGCCGCTTGCTCACGGTTGGGCATATCTACAAAAATATTCGGGGGATTGCATGCTAACCTGAATTCGGCAAGATTGTCGGAGATGTGGAGCAATTTGCTCAGTTGTTCTCGGTTAGCGCGTACCAAGAGAACTGAGAGTTCTGGAAATTTTAGAACGGGATGTGATTGGTGTTCAGGAATACCAATCACGGCTAGAGTTTGGCGAAACGATTCAATAATCTCTTGAGACTCTGAGGATAGCCATACTTCTACCCACTTTGCATCTTGCTGTGGCAATCTGGCAATATCGCCCGTCCATAACGCTTCAAGCAACGCCCCTCTGATGTCTTCGATACAGGCTACAAGAGGTTCATTCTTCGGTTTTGCCCTAGCGGTATTTTGGTCTCGATATTCCTCAATCTTATTTAGAAAATGTGCACTTTTACTTCTTGGAAGATAGACCGTAGCCCGTTGTGTTTCCTGATTGCCTTCCTTCTGTATACGCACGTTCAATAGGCGTATGCCCACTCTACGATCTTCAAGACTTTCAACCTTCCAGTCAACGTTAGGAGCGGACTCAAACTCGAGATAGACCCCGCTAGGCGTAGAATAAGCCGCCGCTTGCTCTGAGGTTAATGCTGTTCGCAAGCGTTCTAAGAGCCTTGTGGCATGGGATTGGCGACTTCGCTCTGGAATTGGCTTTTTTCCACCCCCTCCAGTCGGTGTATAGCCGACTGGACACGCTCCGCCATCCAAAAATAGAATTGGGAACTCAGCGTCTGCTATGGCAAGTTACCTCCCATAGAGTGCCTACGCTCCTCAAAAGCCGTTTCCAGCATCGCCGCGCTAACCAGTTTTGTATCATTTAGGATAGCCTCTTTGAGCGCATCTCTGGAGGCTTGCACGATTTCGGCGCTACTCAAGCCCTCGCTAGAAGAGACCGCCTGCTCCCACCCAAAGTTGGCACTAACAAAAGTCCCCAGCGTGTTGGCAATCAAGCATTTTCTGTCATCGGGCGCGGGATAGTCATACGCAAGTATGTCGTCGAACCTGCGGAACAGGGCTTTGTCGAGTAAGGCGGGGCTATTCGTAGCGGCAATAATCAGGCTGTCGGAATCGTCTTGCTCTATGAATTGAAGCAGGGCGGTGAGAACGCGACGCATTTCCCCGACATCGTTATCGCGGCTTCTCCCTCCGCCTATCGCGTCAAACTCGTCAAAGAGGTAGACCCCTTCCTGCTCCTTAATCATCTCGAAAATATGCCGCAAGTGAGCGCTTGTTTCGCCCATATATTTCGTGATAAGCCTGTCTACTTGCACTGTGTAGAGGGGCAGGCGCAAATCACTGGAAATCACCTTCGCGGTCAGCGTTTTCCCTGTTCCTGGGGGGCCCGTCAGGAGAATCTTACGTCGGTGTTGTAGCCCATGTTGCTTTAACTTGTGTCGCTGGCGATATTCGTACAGGACGCGCTTAATGCGATTTAGCAGGAGCGGAGGCAGAACTAGGGCGGCTAGAGGTACGCCCGGCAAATCCATCTGAATACAGTTTTCCAGTTCGCGAGGAAGCGATTCGATGGCGGGTTTTCGCTTTGCGCTACGCGCCTTGTCTACAATGTCCCGGATTTCATGGGCGAGCGCTCCATGTCCCTGAGTGGCTTCGTGGGCGGCGACCTGTAGCGCAAGCGTGTAAAAACGCTCTGCGTCTTCGCTTGTGTGGGAACGTATTAGCGCTTTTATCTGCTCCGCCGTAGCCATAATCTTCTCCAAAAGAGAGGCGCGTCTCGACTCTAACCCCGATAGTGTACTCTATTCCGCTCTCTATTTTCGGCAGAATAGGGGCAAAACCCTTGTTCGCCCCTCTAAATCAGACGCTTTAAGCATGAGATTTCTCAGGGAAGGCATCTCAGCCATACGAAATAGTGTAGCCTATTCTCGCCTAATATCGCGCCAATCCGCTCTCTTGCGCGGTCTGCCCCAACTCCTTGACCGCCGCCTGCGCCGCCTGTTGCATATACCCAAGTTCGCTACTCACCGCGACAAAGCGCCACCCCTCCGCAATACGGCGGTTCGCCGCTTCCGGGTTCGCGACATGGATACCGGGCGCGATGCCGTATCGGTTCGCGGTCTCCCGCACTACGCGCAGAGCCTCCACGAATTCGGGGTCGTCGGTCTCCATAGCGGGCGTTTTGTGCATGGAGGAGAGCAGGTCGTTGGGACCCACGAAAACGCCGTCTATGCCGGGAACCGAGAATATCGCGTCGGCGTTGTTCACCGCGTCGATGTGTTCCGCCTGAATAATCACCAGTATCTCGTTGTTCGCTTTGGCGTAGTACTCGCCCGGGTTCGCGTCGAAGTTCAGCGCGTGGAGGCTTCCGCCCACGCTTCGCACTCCCTGCGGCGGGTACTTGCATATCGCCACCGCCTGCTCCGCCTCCTCGCGGCTATTGCACATGGGGAAGATGATGCCATACGCACCCGCGTCGAGGGCGCGTTTCGCGTTTTCGAGGCTATTGAAGGGGACGCGTACAAGCGGAACGCCCCCCGCATCGGCGATAAGGGCGAAGATAGTTGCGGCTACTTCCCAATCTATGGGGCTATGCTCCATGTCCACCGTCAACCAGTGAAAGCCCGCCCGCGCCATAAAACGCGCCGCCATCGGGCTTCCCAACGAGAGCCATGTTCCCACCTGCGGCAACCCCGCCTTGAGCGCGGATTTAACTGGATTTGTTTTCATTGCGGTCTCCCTACTTTCCGTTCCGCAGTTGCGCGGATTCTAAAACAGCGGCGTTGATGAGTCCGGGCGGGCGTTCGCCCTGTAGCGCGATAAGCGTATTCTCCGCCGACTGAACGCTCATCGCCTTCGCCGCCTCCGCCGAGTTGAAGGCGTTGTGCGGGGTGAGCAGACAGCGCGGGGCGTTTCGCAAAGGGCTGTCTGCGGGTAGCGGCTCCTGCTGATACACGTCGGTAGCCGCCCCCGCAATGATTCCATTTTCCAGCGCCTCAATCAGCGCGGTTTCGTCCACGAGAGCGCCTCGCGCCGTGTTGATGAAGTAGGCGCTCGGCTTCATTTTTGCGAATCGCTCTCTATTGAACATATTCTTGGTTTCGGGCAGGTTCGGGGCGTGCAGGGAGACGAAATCGCTCTCTGAAAGCACCGTGTCTAAGTCCGTAAACTCGATGGGCGGCAGACCTTCGGGAACGCCGCGCTCCGCTACCAGCGGGTCGTAGGCGAGGATTCGCATGGAGAAGCCTCCCGCCCGTTTCGCGACGGCTTGCCCAATCTGCCCGCACCCCACCAGCCCCAACGTCTTGCCCGCTACGCCGACTCCGGGATACTCGCCCCAGCCTCCGCGTCGCATAAGCGCGTCGCCCTCATGGATGCGGCGGGTTATGCCGAGCAGGAGCGCGAAGGTGTAGTCGCCCACCGAATCGGTCATCGCGCCCGGCGTGTTCGTGACGATGATACCTGCCTCCGTCGCCGCTGGCACATCTACGCTATCAATCCCTACCCCGCAACGGGAGACCACCTTCAACTGAGGGCAACTCTCAAATACGCGGGCGTTGTAGGGGTCGCTAGAGCCTATTATAGCGTCGAAGCCCTGCAGCCGCTCTATTAGAACCTCCTCTTTTAGGGGCCCCGCCTCCGGCGTGTAGACGACCTCGCACCCCGCCGCCTCAAGATACTCCTTTGCGGCTTGACCGCTGACCCAAAACGCTCTCGCTGTCACAAGGACGCGCCAACTCATAATCGCTTCTCCTCTCTGAAAAAAGCCTCGCCTAGTTGTAACTACCAGGCTATAGTTACGACCTTTGCTCGCTTCGCTCGCGTGACCTCTCCCTGCCCTGCGGGCATCCCTCCCCGGCACGGGGAGGGACTAAACTGGAAGGCGGTTACGCTTACTGAAAACCTATCTGGAGCGTAAAAACCTTGTAGTTTCGGCATTCGCTCCCCTTCCCGTTTCGGGATAGGGAGGGTGGGGGGGTTAGGTCGCATTGCCTGGCCTGCCTAGTTGGGAATAAAACAACCGACTGCTCTGGTTTTCGACACGGAGACCCGTTTTCCCTGCGTTATCTCGTTGAGCGCGTCTCGCAGGTCGTGGGTTTTTGGCGTGTAGCGCGTAACACCGAAATCTATAAAGCGGTCATCAATGCGCCCTTGATAGAGTATTTTGCCTTGCGGGGAGAGTACAACGCTCTCCGGCGTGACCGTCGCCTTCACCCGTTTGGCGAGCGCGTGTTTTCTATCGAGGAGGGCGGGGCAGGAGTATTGAAAGTCCTTATAGTGCTTCTGAATATCCTTGATGGGCGCATCGGTGGAGACGTAGACGAGGTAGAAAGCGATGTGTTTGGGCGCGTAGGCTTTGCGGAGGGCGTTCCAATCCGGGGCGTAGGCGTTGGAGATGGGGCAGTCGGGCGTGATGAAGAGCAGAACCGTCGCTTTGAGGCTCTTTTCCTTCAATAATATCGCCTTTTTGCCGTTTAAGTCCGCCGATTCCCACGCTTTGGAGGGCTTTTTCGCGGTTTCGCTGTGCGCCCCGACGCTACTTAGCGCTAAGAAAAGAGTGGTTAGGAGTAACGTGAGATGTTTCATCGCTTCCCCCTAGGTTTCTGTTTTGTGCGGTTTCTCCTATCCTGTTGTAGTGCTTCTAGATTATTGACTGTTAAGGTAATCTGGGGATGTCCTTCGGGAAAAAACTTGAGAAGCATCTCCAACGCCTGTAGATGGAGCGCTTCTGCCTCTTCGTAACGACCTTGACTTTTGTACAGCCCTGCCAGATTACTGAGGCTGTTTCCCAATTCAGGATGTCCTTCAGGGAAAATCTTCTTACGCATCTCCAAAGCCTGTAGATGGAGCGCTTCCGCCTCACCGTAACGACCTTGACTCTCGTACACCATTGCCAGGTTGTTAAGGACTTGTGCAATATCGTGATGTCCTTCCGGGAGGGGCTTGCGACTTATCTCCAACGCCTGTAGATGGAGCGGTTCCGCCTCGCCGTAACGACCTTGGAGTTGGTAAAAATACCCTATATTGTTGAGCAATACGTCGCCTTCCGGTATCGCAGAAAGCGAACCAATCCAATCCAGGCACGCTCCCCATTGCCACTGTAAACGCAGACACCCCCTCCCCCAAGCAAAGTAGTTTTCCGCATCCCCATTGGGATAGGCTTTCACTAACGCCTTCACCACCTGCGTTTTACGCCTCTCCTCCTCTTCGTCGTTGTCCCGCTGTTTCAGGATGTCTCGCACCATGCCGTGCATCCGGTAGGTCGGTAGCGCCTCTTCCTCTGCGTCCACTGTGTTGGTCATCAGGAGGGAGTAGGCGGTTATCTCGCCTATCGCCGTCGCGCAGTCCGCCCCTTCGCCGTAGAGTTCAACGTAAGCCTCTAGAAGTTCGTAGGGGATGCTATCGGGGGCGAGGTAGGCGCAAAAGCCGAGCATATCCGCGGCGAAGGGGTAGTCCTCTTGTAGTGCCTCGAAGTTCGGACTCCAGGTGTTCAGCACGGTCTTTTCGTAGTGGGTCAGGTCGTCGCCGTAGCCCATGAGCGAGAGGCGTTTCTCCCTGTCCTGATACTCGGCGAGGTATTTCGTAAAGGTTCGCGCTCCTGCAACGTGGTCTATATACGCCCCCGCCTGTTCCAGCGCGAGCGGGTAGCCATAGAGGGTCGTCGCCAATTTCTCCGCCGCCTCCCGTTCCGTTGCGGGGGCTTTTACGCGGTCTTTTTTAGTTCGCGCCCAGAGGAACTCAGTCGCCTTATCGGGGGGTAGCGCGTCCAGTTGAAGCGGGGCGATATGGAAGGTCTTGCGGATATGCTCATTTCGCGATGTGATAAGGAGATGCCCTTTATGCTTGAGGAGATGGTACGTTCGTAGGAAGTCGCGGGCGATTTTCGGCGTGTCGGCGTTATCGAGGAGGATGAGCCACTTCTGGCTCTCCGCGCCGTGTAGCCATCCCACGACTTTTCGGACGCGCTCCTCTTGCGGGGCATCGGTAGGAAGGTTGGGAAAGAGGTTGTAGGAGAGGTCGGCGATTTCGCGGTAGAGGGTCTCTCTGTTCTCCGCCCCGAACCATAGGACTGCGCGATACTCTTCACTATAGCGGTGGGCGTACTCTGCGACAAGCGTGGACTTCCCAATTCCCCCCGGCCCTGTTATGGCGGCGGTTCCCTGCTTGTTCAGAGCGTTATGAAGGGCTTCGAGGTCTGCGTCGCGCCCTGTAAAGTAGGGGTTCTTATCGTAGGGAAGACGAGATACTCCTTGTAGCGGTTTGGGGGTCTGGGAGGCGGTCGGCGTAGGCATTGAGATAGTGCCCCACTCTTCACAGCAGTCGTCGCCTAAAAATATATTGTAGGCTAAGAAGAGTTTGTCGAGAGAAGAGTGATTCGCGCCTTTTTTGCGGAGCATGATGTTTTCAACGGGATGTATGCTGAGTTCGCACTTCTCGCACATCGCTTTATGGAGGGCATCTCCCGTCAAGTTCGGGTGTTGCTCTCGAAGTTTCGCTTTTAGTTTTCGCAAACCTAAGTCCGTTAGCCTGTAGACCATTTAACCGCCTCCTCGCGCCGCGCACCGAAAAGTTCTCCGCAGTTTTCCACTGTTCTACACAGTTTTACCGTTTAGCATCCATACCTTGTTTTCGGCTATACACTAAATCCAAGCGGGCGACATTTACACGATTATACCCGCCGAACTCTACCTACTAATACGGAGAAAACAGCATGGAAACTACACACAACGCGATTGCGGTTCTGTTCTACGGAGCGGGGTCCGCCTACTATCTTATCGTCTTGCTTATTGTCGTGTCTGAGCATATAGGAAAGAGGAAAAAATAACGATAGCACGCCCTCCCTCGAAAAGCCCCTGCTACTGTGCGGGGGCTTTCTCTTTTGGCAGGAACGCCTATCAGCAAACACCGATTCGCGATGCAGACTCGCCTATATGTCTCGCTCTCCCCGTTTGGGGGAGAGAATCCCGCAGGGAAGAGAGAGGTTACACCGCCCGGATTTTGTTCACTTCGTTCTGAATCTTCACGAGTTTGGCGTAGTAGCCATCCTCCTCCATCAGTTCGTCGTGGGAGCCGCACTCCACCATCTTGCCGTCTTTC
>CAIJLM010000108.1 GCA_903821495.1 uncultured Chthonomonas sp.
CTCAAAGGTCAATTTTAGGATAACTCAACAAAGGAGCGAACTCCCGTTATGAAAATTGGCATTAACCGCTGGACTTTCCCCAGCGACTGGACGATTGAACGTTGCTTCCGTCTTGCGAAGGAGTCCGGTTTCGATAGTATCGAAATCAATATCGCGGAGGACGACTACCTCACCCCGAAGAGCGGGGAGGCGGAGACGAAAGCCCTGCTCAACCTTGCAACGAGTATCGGGCTAGAGGTTAGTAGCCTCTCCACAGGCTTAGGGTGGCGTTACCCGCTCACCTCTCCCGATAGCGCCGTCCGCGAACAGGGCAAGCGCAACATCGTCTCGCAGTTGGAGAGGGCGCAGTGGCTCGGCGTGGATACGATACTCGTGGTTCCCGGAATTGTGAACGCGGATATTAGTTACGATGCCGCCTACACACGCGCTCAGGAGGCGCTTAAAGAGGTCGCTGGGGAGGCGGAAGCCCGTAAGGTCAGTATCGGCGTAGAGAATGTCTGGAATAAGTTCCTGCTCAGTCCGCTAGAGTTCGCTCGTTTTCTCGACGAGATAGATAGCCCCTACGTGGGAGCCTATTTCGACGTGGGGAATGTCCTGCTGTACGGGTATCCTGACCAGTGGATTCGGATTCTGGGTAGCCGTATCAAAAAAGTCCACGTCAAGGACTTCAAAACGAATATCGGAAACGGCTCAGGGTTCAGCAACATCCTGCAAGGCAATGTCCCCTGGGAGAGCGTCCGGGTCGCGCTCAAAGAGATTGGATATGACGAGTACGTGACCGCAGAGGTGGATGGCTATATCACAAATAAGGAGTTGGGCATTCGGCATATCGCGGAGTGCTTGAAATCGGTGTTTAGCGAGTAGCGGTAAAAGGGGCGAGTCTCGCTATCCTACGCTATTCACAGCCCCTGCCGTATCGCCTCGTAGAGTAGCACGCCCGCCGCCACCGTCACATTCAACGACGACGCGCCGTTAGGAGCCATCGGCAACTTGACGAAATCGGTAGCGGCGGCGCGGAGATTCTCTGTTATGCCGTTCGTCTCGTTTCCTACCGTCAGTACGAGCGGTCTGCGCCCTAAGTTCGCCTGATACGCCAACGCCTCCGCCTTCGCTGAACTCGCAATCACAGAGAAGTCCGTCTCCTGCAACCGCGCTACGCTTGCAGGAAGGTCGGCGCAGAGTAGCAGGGGGAGGCGCAGAATAGAGCCTGTTGTAGAGCGAACCGCCGCCCGCGAGTAGGGTTCCGCCGAGTTCGCGGAGAGCAGTAGCGCCGCGCAACCCGCCGACTCCGCCGTTCGTATCAGCACGCCGACATTGCGGGGGTCTTGAATATCCTCCCCCGCCAAGAACAAGCCATGCCGTTGCGCGAGAACCTCCTCCAGCGTGAGAAGCCGCTTTTCGACTACTGCGAGAGCCGTGACCGCCGTATCGTAACTCGTGCCAACCAGTTTTTGCATTAGCCCCTGCCGCGTCATATAGAGGGGAACGCCCTTCTCTTTGCAGATGTCGCGGAAAGCGGACTGCTCTTCGTGCAGGGCGAAAACCATCTTTACCTTTGAGGGCGAAAACAACGCTTGTTGAACGAAATTGACACTCTCTACAAGGTACTGCCCTATAGATTCACGGGCGGAAGGCTTGAGGAGGTCTTGAGCGTGGCGGAAAGCCGTGTGCTTTATGCCGTGTATCTCTTCTAGCATAGCGCCTCCGTAAACGGCAAATCAGAGACTGATGCCAACGCTTCGCGCCCCTCTCCCTTCACAAGCGCAATCTCTCCCGCACAGCAATATTCGTGGCGCAGATACCCTATCGCTATAGCCTTGCCCCCCAGTAGCGGCGACTCTTCCAAAACGCTGGTCAGTCGTCCGATTTCACGCTCATCGCCTACCGTAAACAGCCTATCGCCCACCGCAAGCGTCGCCCCGTCTTCCGCGATAAATCCCGTCAGGGCGCGATTGGTATGCCCTCTGCTATCTATTCGCGCGATTATCTCTTGCCCGACGTAGCATCCTTTGGTAAAACTGATGTGAGTCGCGGCGTTGTTCGCCTCTAGCGCGATGACGCTCTCGTTGAGTTCGTTGGGGTAGCGCGGCGTTCCCGCTTCAATCC
>CAIJLM010000109.1 GCA_903821495.1 uncultured Chthonomonas sp.
AGCCTCTAGGACAGGTGCGCGTTTATGGAAACGAACGCGTTCTCTAGACTTATTCTAACATACAAGGACAGGGAGAGGTCACTCGGACTTCTCTTCCTTAGGCTCTACCCTCTCCTTTTTCTCCTCAGAACGCTTCTCCCTCTTCTCCATAGGTTTAGAGGGCGTTTTCGCTCTAGGGTCGGGGATATTCTTCTGCGCCGCCGGGAGTTCAGGGATTTCTAGGCTGATATGGCTGCTCATCGTCTTCATCAGATCCTTCACCTCTTTCTTCCCTTTGATGATACGCGGAGTCACGAATATCACCAGCTCCACGCGAGTCGTCACATTCTCGCGAGAGCGGAAGAACTGCCCGATAAGCGGAGCGTCGCCCAGAAGAGGCAACTTACTGACCGTTAGAGCCTGATTTTCGCGTATTAAGCCGCCAATAACCATCGTGTCGTTGTTCTGCGCGGTCACGAGGGTATTCACGCGGCGCGAGTTTGTGACAGGGGCGCGGAGGGCGCTAACGCCCGTGCCTAGCGTATCGAATCGAACCAGTTCGCTCGACTCTTGCAGAATATCCATCGAGACCTGACCATCGCTCGTAACGCTCGGTATCACGTTCAGATAGAGACCGGGCTTCTCATACTCTATCTGGCTACTTACCTGCGAACCGCCGAATATACCTGAACCCTGAGAGGTGATATACGGGATTTTCTGAACCACCTCAATCTCCGCCTCCTGATTGTTCGTGGTGAAGAGTTGCGGGGTCGCAAGCACTTTCACCTTGCTGTTGCTGTTCAGGGCTTGAAGCAGGGTGTTATAGTTCGCGCCCGTAATGCTGAGTTGCCCTCCCGTCGCGGTTGCGTCGTAAGCGCTTGAGAAGCCTGGCGCCGGAAGACCGATATTAAACTGCCCCGTGTTGGCTCCCTTAAAGATACTCGCGAGAGTCCCGCCCAGATTCATGCCGAGTTTGTCGTCTTTCGTCAGGGTCACTTCCGCGATAATCACCTCAAGCATCACCTGAGTCTGCACCACATCTAGCTTCTCGATAATATCCTTGAGAGCCTGATAGTTGCCGGGCAAGGTTGTGATGATAAGGCTATCACCGCCGGGAGAGGGAGTTACGAAGACGTTATTTTGCAGTTGAAGAAGGTTGGCGTACCCCCCGTCCTGCCCTCGCCCATAGAGCGGGCTACGGCTATTGCCTAGCCCCTTCTGCCTACTGCCGCCGTAGCCGCCGTCGTAGTAGTACTGGCGCGTCGGCTCTTTGTTCTTGTCGCCGCTTCCCTGCGTAGGCACGAAGCCATTAGGAGTCATTACGCCCTGCACGCCTTGCGGGATAGCGGAGCCAGTAGTCCCGCCGCCGCCGTTCGCTGTATTGTCGTCGCCCCCGTCAGGCGAGTTAGGAGGTCCCGCCGGAATCCCTGCGGCGCGTCCAAACGGGTTACTGCTATTCTGGTTGCTCTGGCTATTGAACTTGCGATTGATTCGCTGTTTGCGCTGGTTGGACTGGCTACCGCCACCGCCAAAACCGCCAAAAAACGAGAAGCCGCCAAAGCCGTTGTTGTTGCCCTGTTGCGTGGAGAGCGCCTGATTCAGCGCCTCTGCGACATCCTGCGCCGCCGCGTTCTTCAACGGAAAGACGAAGGTCGTCGTCAAGGTGGGAACCTTTACGTCAATAGACTTTATCAGGTCTTTTATCTTCTTCATACGGTCTGCGCTCGCCGTGATGAAGAGACTGTTGGTGTGCGGGTCGGCGAGAACTTTGGCGTAGGGGTCGCTACTGGATACGCTCTGTTGCTGACTGTTTCCGCCGCCGAAGGGGTCAAACCCTCCGAAGAACCGCCCGAAGTTTCCGCCGCCGCCACCGCCGCCTTGGCTCGGTTGCGGACGCAGGTTGTTCAGCACCTGATTCACGAGGTTAGCCACATCTTGCGCGTCGGCGTACTGCACTTTGTAGACTTCGTAGTCCAGCGCGATGTTGTCTTCATCGTCCAGCTTTCCGATAATGTCTTTCGCTATCTGCTTCTGGTTGTCTTCCGAAGCCACCACCGTTACTGAGTTCGTGAAGTTATCCGCCACAGCGACCACGGCGGGGCGACCAGCGCCAGCGCCCGGTTGTCCCGGCGGTTGGGGCGGCATACCCGGTACCTGAGGCGCTCCCCCGCCTTTGCCCCGCGAGGTCAGTTTCTGATAGAGGTTGTTGATAATCTCAGCGATAGCAGTAGCGTCGGCGCGTTGTAGGAAGTAGGTCTTCATGAGGCTGTTGCTACTCACCTTGTCCAGTACCCCTACGAGTTTCGCTATCTTCTCAATGACGCTCGGCATATCTGTTATGATGAGCGTGTTCGTGCCGGGGCTACCTATGAGGCTCGCGCCTACGCTAGTGAGAGGGAGCAACTCCTTCGCAAGCGCCTCCGCGTCTACGTTCTCAATGGGGATAACCTGCGTCATCACCTGCGACCCTGCGCCAAGAATGGGTCTGCCCTTCTTGTCCATCTCCGTGCTAACCGAGGGGGTTCCGCGCACCCCCTTATCCATCGGCACGATACTCACCACGTTGTCGGTTCGTATCGCCGTAAAGCCTCGCACAAAAAGCGTAGATTGAAGCACCTTGAAAGCCTCATCCACTGTTACGGGGCGCGGCGCGACAATGCTCACCTGCCCCGAAAGCCCAGGGTCTACCGTGATGTTGTAGCCAGATACCTGCGCGAAGAACTTCAACACGTTCATAATGTCGGTTCCGCGATAGTCGAAGGTTATCGTACCTTGCGGCGCAGGGGGAGCGCCAATGGACGGCGCGGGAGCCACCGACACGCTACCGGGCTGAAAACTGGGGGACATAACGGGCATCGTAGGGCGTGGCATAGGAATAACCCTACCCGGCGGGTGCATAATTACGCCCTTCATAGCAGGAGATACAACGCTCTTGGTAGAGCCTTTCTTAGCCGTCTGCTTCGTGTTTTTCGCGGGCTTCGTC
>CAIJLM010000110.1 GCA_903821495.1 uncultured Chthonomonas sp.
ACGAGGCTTAACCCTGTCTCATCGGCGAAGGTCTGGAGTTCCCGTTTCCACAACTTTACGCGAGAGCCGTTGGAGCCGCCTCCATCCGCGGTTATCATCAGGCGTTGCGCGTTCGGGTAACGCTCCCGTCCCATCTTCCCCCACCAGAGGCGGATGCTGTTGACCGCAAACTCAGACGTGTCGTTGTCAATTCCGACCGTGACCCAACCTGTATTCGCACCTACGTCATAAACGCCGTAGGGGATGGCTTTGCCCAACTCTTTGTCCAGGAAGTCATGCGTGCGAACCAAGTCGGGAAGACCGGTACGCTCTAATAGCGGACCCACCGTTCGCGCCGAGATAGTGTGCCCTAACGCTCTCAGAGCCGTCGCCAGTTTGGCGTGGCTCTTGGAGACCCAGCGTAGCGGGCGCATAGGGTCTCCCATCGTTGCGGGTTCCAGCAAGGCGTTGAGCGCGTCGAGGAGAGCAGGGTCTTTCTGAGTGACACTCGGACGCCCGCCGCCAGGGCGGCGCACCTCCCCGACAAGCCCCTCCGGATACGCTAAATTTTTGAGAGCGCGCCCTAGAGTGCTTCGCGCTATGCCTGTCGCTCGGCTAACGACTAAGATGCCGCCAAAACCGTAGGCTTGGACTTCACTCGCCGCAAAGAGGCGACGTTGTCTCTCATTGAGGTGAGGGCGAACCGCTTGATAGCGGAGACGGATTGATTCTTCTGTTTCCATGCACTAGTATTAGACGCAACAGAACGAAAGGACTCCTTGATTTGCAGAGGAAACTCCGATTTTCTCGAAAATACACCAGGAACGAAAGATTCGATTGTTTTAGCGCGTTGCCTTTGTATTCGGAACCACCACCAGAAATCTGCATACAAATCGGCTCAACTCATTTGTCTACATATTTCAACCCAATACTGGGGTTTAACTAGGGAGGTGTTTTAGATGGCGCTATATATGATTATTGAGACGTTTCGAGAGGGCGATGCGACTCCTGTATACCGCCGCTTTCACGAAAAGGGGCGCATGGCTCCCGAAGGCTTGCGCTACGTCTCTAGTTGGGTGACGCAGGATTTTCGCTACTGCTATCAGGTGATGGAGTGCGACGACCCCGACCTGCTTCGTCAGTGGATAGCGCATTGGGAAGATATTGTGGAGTTTGAGGTTATTCCCGTTATGACCTCTGCGGAAGCCTCCGCTAAAATGTCGCCTTCATAGCGCTCTACGGAATTTCTGAACAGAGGTTGCCGAAAGAGAGAGCGGTAGGGGAGTGACCAGAGCGTAAGGACTTTCTACGGAGGAGTATAGAGGATGGAGATAACCGAAGAGGAAAAAGATTGGCATAAGAGGTTTGCGATGCGGGCGTTTAACGATGCGTGGACGCTGATTGAGAAGGCGGACAGAACCCCGGAAGAGGACGATACGCTCCTAAATACGACACACGCCTCCCGCTATCACTGGGGAGTTGTGGGAACGCCTCAGCATCTCGCAATTGGCGAATGGCAGATTTCCCACATCTACACCCTGCTGAAGCGCGTGGAACCCGCGCTCTACCACGCACAACGCTGTTTGGATGTCTGCCTTGAACACGGAGTTGGCGATTTTGCGCTCGCCTACGCCTATGAAGCCCTGTGCAGAGCCTACACGACAGCGGGCGATAGCGTGCAGGCGAACACGTTTCGGGCGGAAGCGATTCGCGCAAGCGAGTTCATAGCAGAGGCGGAAGACCGCGAAAAACTTCTGCAAGACCTGTCAACCGTCCCCCCCTCTTGATTTGGCGAGCGAGGCGGC
>CAIJLM010000111.1 GCA_903821495.1 uncultured Chthonomonas sp.
CGGCTTCTTTCAGCGCTTCCTTTACGGCTAACCGTTGTGCCTTGGCTGATGCGCGCTCTGCCAAATCCGCTCTTCTTTTTGCGAAGGTTATCCCCCCCGGCTTTGGCTTGATCGGTGGCTCTTGGACGGGGTCGTCTGCGAATCGAGTTTTCCACGACCCCCTTGTCCTCGTGGTTGTCGTCACGTTAACCTCGTTGGGATTCGTGGAGGCCTTTAGAATAGGTAAGCCGTACCTGTTGTCCTTACTGAAGATGTATTTTCTACCCGACCAGGCGGCTCGCTACGACGCGGTGAAGGCGCGGGGGGTGGAGATAGAGCAGTTATCCATCTTCGTGCGGGATGAAAAAACAGCCGTTCAATGGGTGCGTTCTCGACTAATGGAGCAACCGCAGACACTCGGCGACCTGACTCCGAAGTTTATGCAGGAGTTGCGCGAGTGGGAGAGCCACGAACCGCGCCCCGAACTGCGCGACTTGCTCCGAGAGTACTTTATTGAAGGGGCAGGTATCTGGCGCGTTCCCGACCCAAACAACGAAAAAGATCTGGAAGCCTTGCGCCGAAATGCGCTTTTGAAACTCTTCCGCGACTATGTGAACGCCAAGGGGCCGCTCAAAGTTTTCCGCAAAGAGGCGGTGATGGAGGGTTTCCGCCACTGTTGGGATACAAAGCAGTACGGAATTATCACGGCGATTTGCGAGAAGATTCCGACGAAGGTTCTACAAGAGATTCATGAGTTCGTCCAGTTCTACGACATCGCCAAAGACCTCGCGCCAGAGACGGTGGAGCAGATGGCGTTCTCTTGGGAGTAAATGATGAAGTTCAAGTTGCCTTTTAATAATTGGGGAAGAGGATATTCTACCTCAACAGCTCCCACTTCGGGTTTCAAACCAAAGGATAAGAAAGGCGCATCCTTTAATCCTGTTGACGGCTCAATAATAGAGAGAGTGGAGCAGTGGTATTTGAAGCCTTTTGAGAGGCTGAATTCGCCCAATGATGGCTTTGCTATTCTAACCCTTCTGTTTCCCCTTTATGAACGCTATCTCAAATGGAAGGGTTATATTGGTGAAGAAGACTTCACAAAAGGGCATAAGGTATTTAAGGCTGTTGGCAAGCACCTCAGCGTCGACCCTGACGATTCCTTTATATTTTGGAATCGTTACCGCAATGGCTTGCTACATCATGCGGCACCAAAGGCATATACTGATACCACATTTGCCATTGTTCGCATTGGTGACTTCTGCATCAAACGCGAGGGAAATCATCTTTGGGTCAATCCCTTTAAGATACGGGATGTAGTTTTGAGTTTGGTTCAAGATTCGCGAGATATGTGGAAAGACCCAGACTATCCTATTCCATCTGAATTTGTAGAATATCCGAAATGAGGCATTTTATCATTGATATCATTGCCTAATAATAGCTACTGGTGTTCTACCCTCAATGCTTGGGTGCGCGTTCTGGAAGAGTACACTCTGTTTGGCAAGCAGGTTGCGCGGGTGATGCTGGAAGGCGGTAGTAGCGTTCACACGGTTCCGCTTGATATTCTTCAGCCTGAACACGCCTTTGACCTCTTCTCTGCCCTCTCCACCGTCGCAGGGGCGCGAATCTGGAGCGCGTTAGGCTCCGACCTCTTTCTTGCGCCCCTAGTGAGCCAAGTGTTACCTCTTCCCCATCAGTTCCGCGTACTTCGTAAAGCGATGTCCGGCTTTCCTGTGCGGATGATGCTCGCCGACGAAGTGGGTATGGGGAAAACCATTGAGGCGGGACTGCTTTTGAAGGAATTGAAACTGCGCGAGATGATTGAGCGCATCCTGGTGCTGGCTCCCAAGAGCCTACTGCTTCAGTGGATAGTCGAGATGGACACGCTCTTCGGAGAGACGTTCGACCTCGTTCTTCCGGGCGATTGGAGCGCGGATGTAGGATTACGCGGAGAGAACGCCTGGAAGCGATATAGTCAGATAGTCACCTCTGTCGATTCCGTCAAACCGAAGGATGGACAGCGGGGTTGGACGCAGGACAAGATAGCCCGTTACAACGTGGAACGCTTTCACGACCTCATTGGAGCGGGTTGGGATTTGGTGATTATTGACGAGAGCCATAAAGTCGCAGGCGCAAGCGACGATGTCTCACGCTACGAACTGGCGAAGGAGCTAGCGCGGGCAGTCCCCCATCTCCTTCTACTTACGGCGACCCCCCATAGCGGCAAGTCGGACGCTTTTCGGAGGCTACTCGCTCTGCTTGACCCCGGCTCATTCACCACTGGCGTTCCGCTCACTCGCGAACTCGTGGAAAGCGTTGTCATCCGTACCGAGAAACGCACGGCGACGGACGCGGACGGAAAGCCACTCTTCGCGCCCCGTTCTACACGACTTCTCAAGGTTCCCTTTTCCGCACGTCATACCCTGCAACAGCAACTCTATGAAGAGGTTTCGGAGTATGTTATCGCGGGGTACAACCAGGCGGAGCGAACGGGCGACAAAGGCTCCCGCCTGCTTCTTATTCTCATTCAGCGGCTTATGAGTAGCTCCACCCGAGCGGTTCGACACTTCCTTGCACAGCGACTAGAGGCACTGGGAGGCGGTGAGGCAACGGTTCCTTCCTCTGGTAATGACCACCTGCCCGACGATACGGAACTAGATGATGTCGCTCAGGGCGTCCTCTTTACCGTTCCCTCTAACAGCCGTGAACGCGCCGATGTTGAACGCCTATTGAGCCTTGCTGTGCGTGTCGAAAGCGCGGGCCCGGACGCTCGCGCCGAAGCCCTCTACGAGCAGATGATGCAGAGTGCCCTTGAAGAGAACGACCCCTCCACGAAGTTTCTGGTATTCACCGAATTTCGCGCCACGCAGGAGATGTTGGCGGAGTTTCTGGAGCAACGTGGCTATGCGGTGGCGACACTCAATGGCGCGATGGACATTTCGGAGCGCAAATCTGCGCTGGAGTCC
>CAIJLM010000112.1 GCA_903821495.1 uncultured Chthonomonas sp.
ATCTTTTGCTGTTCCGCTACGTGCCCTAAGTCAAGAATATCCAGAATCGTAGGCGCAAGGTCGGGCATCTGCGTAAGTCCGCCGATTTTCACGCCCTCTGGTAGGAGGTTCGGACAGGACATAATGAGCGGTACATGGATGTTCGTATCGTATAGCCCATGATGGTCGAACCAGTGACCGTGTTCATCCAACTCCTCGCCATGGTCTGCGGTCAACACAAGGAGGGTCTCGCCTGTCAAGCCTAGTTGGTCCAGTTGCGTCAGAACGTGCGCGAAACAAGCGTCCATATAGGCGATTTCCGCATCGTACTGCGCTTTCGGGAACTCAATGTCGGTTACGTCTGGCATCCACTCTGCAAAGTAGTGTTTGAAGTTCTCGAAATCCCACACCTCGTCCATACTGGTATTAGAGGGGTCTTTCTCGTCTCCAAAATAGAACATTCTGTCGAAGGGGGCGGGTGGAAGGTAGGGGGTATGCGGGTCCCAGTAGTGTAGGAACAGAAAGAAGGGCTGTTCCTGACTAGCGGCTTCCGTGAGAACCCTCTTGACCGCGCCGTTCACCGCTTCGGCTTTGCGCCAGTGGTTTTTGTCGGCGGTATCCCACCCGTAAGGCTCTACATGGTCGAAGCCACGCGCAAACCAGCGTCCGAGGTTATCGGCGGCGGCGGTGTAGTAGCCGCGCTCGTGCAGGAGTTCGGCGAGCATCTTCACGCCCTCTGTCGGCTCGTAGTTATGGAGTTGCCCCGTCACGCGGTGCGTATAGACATCCATCCCCGTCATCATCGTCGTGTGTCCGGGAAAGGTGGGGATGTGCGGGCTAAAGAAGTCGGTGAACAGTACGCCCCGCTCCGCCACACGGTCAATGTGGGGGCTAGTGCGCCGAAAATGCCCGTAACAGGAGATCCTATCGGCGCGGGTGGTGTCAAAACTGACGAGGATAACGTTGGTCACTCTTTCGTGTCTCCTATTTCATCGCCGAGTAGTCGACAGGAGCCATGAACACGGACTCGACCTTATCGACAAGTTTGCCGCTCTTCTCAGACTCTTCCTTCGCTTTAAGCCACTCTGGGTCTTTAGGGAACTTTTCCGCCATCTCTTGCGACTTCTCTCTGCTTTTGTGCGCGAGGATGTAGACGAGCGTGTTCTCCGAGCCATGCTCTTTATCGGTAGGAACCCAGAAGCCGATAATCTCCGCGCCGTAGCGTTTCATAATGCCGATGGTGTGGTCGTGGAAGCGAGCGTGCAGGTCGTTCAGTTTGTCCGGATTGGTTGTGTAGGTGCGAAGTTCAAACAGGCGCTCCTTTTTCCGCGCAACCGACTTCACTTTGGGCGAGTAGTCCGTTGCGTTCAGGAATAGCGAATCTACTTTGTCTACCAGTCTGCCGTTCACCTCCGAGGCTTCGCGGGCGCTCTTCCAGTCGGGGTCTTCTGCAAACTCTTTCCACGACTTATCGTGGGCTTCTTTATCGGGGAAGGCGAGAAGGTAGATGAGCAGGTTGTTTTTGTTGTCGGAGGGAACCCAGTAGCCGACATTCGTGATACCGTGCTTCTCGAATAGCTTTGTGGTATGGTCGCGGAAACGGGCGTTTAGCGCATCCAGTTTTCCAGCGGCGGCGTGGTAGGTTCTGAGTTCAAAAAGACGCATCTCTTTGGCGGCGGGGCGGGGCGTACCCGCGAGCGCCATGCTCATCGCAAACAGCGAGGCGGTTAATAGGTACATTGGCTCTTCTCATAGGTTGGAGTAGGGAAAGAGGGTTCTTTCTTACCCTCTCTGTTCGCACTGCGGGGCGTGAATTCCTGCCTGTTTGAGCAAGGTTACGGGGTTTTTGCGACCCGCGTCGTAAACCTTAATCCGTTCTTGACAAAACCGCCCCGCTTGCGCTATAGTATAGGTAGACAATTGCATAGCGCAGCTTCTTATCCAGAGTGGTTGAGGGAACGGCCCTTTGACGCCACAACAACCACCCGCAATGCGGGCAGGTGCTAATTCCGAGTATGGCGTAACTACTGCGCCAATTCAAGATAAGAGGCGTAACGCAGACATCTGAAATGGCGCAGAAGCCTCTGAACCTTTCCCGATAATGCGGTATTACGACCTCTTCACAACAAGGAAGAGGTTTTTTTATTGTGTTTTTCGCGAGGGCGAACAGCGCCCGCGGCGACATAATAACTACGCTTCGAACCCCATGGAGCGCGCTCTCTGTTGTCGCGGCGCGAAAACAAAACTTTCCGCGCTGTTACGAACCCATTTCAGAAAGGATTTACCATGTCAGAAACTTACCTATTTACCTCGGAGAGCGTCAGTGAAGGACACCCCGACAAACTCGCCGACCAGATAAGCGAAGCAGTGCTAGACGCGCTACTGGCGCAAGACCCCGGCTCCCGCGTCGCGCTAGAGACCTTTCTCACTCGCGGACTCTGCGTCGTTGGCGGCGAACTGACCACCAAAGCCTACGCGGAAATCGCCGATATCGTGCGAAAGACCATCGTGGATGTGGGGTACAACCGAACGGATACAGGCTTCGATGGGCATACCTGCGGCGTGATGCTCGCCATTCAACAGCAGTCCCCCGACATCGCGCAGGGCGTGGATAGAGCGAACCCCGAAGAGCAGGGCGCGGGAGACCAAGGGATTATGTTCGGCTACGCCACCAACGAAACCGACTCCTATATGCCTCTGGCGCTGACTATAGCGCACGAACTCACGCAACAGTTCACCGACGTTCGTAAAGCCAACGCCTCGCTAGGCTTTCGCCCTGACGCGAAGTCGCAAGTCACTATCGCTTACGATGAGAACGGAATCGCGCAGAATATAGATACTATTGTTCTCTCCGGTCAACACGACGACAACTTCACCCTCGCCGAAGTTCAGAACAACATCCAAGTTCACGTCATCGACCCCATCCTCGCCCGCTTCGCGAAGTACACCAAAGGCTGTGTCAAATACCACATCAACCCGACGGGGCGCTTCGTTATTGGAGGACCTCAAGGCGATACAGGCGTTACCGGACGCAAAATTATCGTAGACACCTATGGCGGCGCGGCGCGGCACGGCGGCGGAGCCTTCTCTGGTAAAGACCCCTCGAAAGTTGACCGCTCGGCGGCGTACACGGCGCGATATATCGCCAAGAACGTGGTCGCCGCAGGATTCGCCGACCGCGCTGAGATTCAGTTGGCTTACGCGATTGGCGTTGCGGAGCCGGTGAGCCTACTGGTAGATACCTTTGGAACAGGCAAAATTCCCTCCAAAGAGATAGTGGCGCGTATCCGCAAAGCGATAGACCTTCGCCCCTACTCCATGATTCGGCACCTCAATCTGCTCGATTCGCACCGTATTAAATACCTTGCTACGGCGAAAAACGGACACTTTGGCAAAGAGGAGTTTCCCTGGGAGGCGCTGGATTTGGTAGATTCGCTTAAAAGCTAGTTCTGCTGAACTCTTACGCAGGAACTAACCACCTGACAGACAAGCCCTTCTCCCGAATCGGGAGAGGGGTGTCCGCAGGACGGGGCGAGGGCTAGGAGAGGCAGGGTTGGGATGGGTAAAAATGCCCTGAATTAGCGTTTATACTCCAAAGCGAGTCGCCAATGCACCCTATACCCTGTCCGAATCCACTACAGCGTCCGCCTCAATCTCCACAAGGATTTCCGGCGAGATAAGTCTGCTCACCTCCACCATGCTCGTTGCGGGACGAATATCCCGAAAGAACTCTCCATGCGCCCTGCCCACACTCTCCCAATCCTCGATATTCACCACATATATTCGTGTGCGAATCACGTCGTTCAGCGTTGCGCCAGCGCGTTCTAGGGCGGTTTGGAGGTTCTTAATAATCTGAATCGTCTGCGCGTAAGGGTCGCCTATTCCGACGATGTTCCCGTCGCTACTGGTGGCGGTTGTGCCGGATACCGCCACCCAACTCCCCACACGCACCGCCCGCGAATAGCCTACCAGCGGCTCCCATAGCGTATTTGTGGCGATATTGGTTCTCTGCATAATTCCTTCTCCTTTCTTAGGGTATACCTTATACAGGAGAGAGTATACCCGTCTATTTTTTCTAATAGGCGTGGAAAAGAGCCATTAGCGTGAAAGGAACCACGATGATACGGAGACGAATCACCACACTACTTGCAGGGCTAGGCGTACTGTCTATCGCTCTCGGCGCAACCGCCGCCTATCGGTTGAGACGCGCCCTCCACACCCACCCCGTAACAGGCAAGCCCATCACACTGCCCGGCGCGGACGGCGATAGCCATCTGCTCCATAACGGTTGGCGCGTTACGCCTGTTGGAAGGCATATCCCTACGAACGATATGCTACTCGGCGGCGCGATAAGCCCCGACGGTAAGACCCTCGCGATTGCCAACTGCGGCTATAACTCCCACCGCATTCACCTCATCGACATCGCCACCGAAAAAGAGATAACGCAACTCGTCGTCCCTATCGCATGGAACGGCATAGCGTGGTCGCCGGACGGAAACGCCCTCTACGTGGGAAGCGGTAGCGCGGTCAAGTCGCGTCTCTTGAATCAGGTGGATGATGTGTACCTATTTCGCAAGAAAGAGGATGGAAGTTGGGAGCGTGGCGATGGCTTCAACCTCAAGGGCAATGACCGCAAAACCACCTGCATCGCTGGAATCGCCCTCTCGAAAGATGGCTCTACGCTCTACATCCTGAATAATACGGATAACAGCCTCTATGTTCTGGATGTGAAGAGCGGGAACCAACTGACCAAAGTAGCAGTCGGTGAGAGTCCTATCGTTGAGCGGCTCTCTACAGATGGAACAAGGCTCTACGTCGCAAACTGGGGCGGGGCTTCCTACACTGTTCTGGATGTCTCCGCGCCCGCCGCGCCCAAGGCGATACAGACCGTCAAGACCGACAGTCACCCCAACGACCTCGCGCTCTCTAGCGACAACCGCCTCTTCGTATCGTGCGGAAGCGCAGATGTCGTGCAGGTCTTCGATACGCATACAAATGCGCTTCTCGAACAGATACGCACGGCTATCTCCCCCAAAGCCCCCTACGGTAGCACGCCCAACGCCCTCGCGCTCACGGGCGACAACAAATCCCTCTACGTCGCGAACGCGGATAACAACAGCGTCTGCGTGATAGAGGTTGCGAACAGGGGCAAGAGCAGAGTTCGCGGTTTTATTCCGACGGGCTGGTATCCGAGCGCCGTTCTGACCACCCCCGACTCCAAGCGCGTGATTATCGGGAGCGGCAAAGGGCTAGGAACCACTGCAAACAGGCTGATAAGCCGGGACTCAAAGGCGCAGGTCTTTCGCTTCGAGCATCACGGCAAGCAGTTGAAGGGCTTTCTCTCGTTTGTAAACGCGCCCGACGCTACCGAACTAGCGAACTATACGCGAATGGTGATGGACAACACGCCCTATCGAGATGAGCAGTTGCGCGTCTCAAGGAGCGCGGAGAAGACCGCTATTCCCACCCGCATCGGCGCGAAAAGCCCTATCAAGTACGTTCTCTATATCATCAAGGAGAACCGCACCTACGACCAAGTTTTTGGCGATATACCGCAGGGCAATGGCGACAAAAGCCTTCTTCTCTTTGGGCGCGGAGTCACTCCAAATCAGCACGCGCTTGCAGACGAGTACGTTCTGCTGGATAACCTCTACTGTAGCGGCGAAGTTTCGGCGGATGGACACCCCTGGAGCACCTCCGCGATAGCCACCGACTACACGCAACGGTCGTGGGTTCTCAACTACTCTGGCAAGGACGCGCCACAGTATACGGACGCGCTAGGCGACCCCAAAAGCGGCTATATCTGGGATGCTTGCGCGAAAAAGGGACTCTCGTATCGCTCTTATGGCGAGTATGTCTACGCGACCTCTAGCGAGAGCGCCCCGGAGCAGAAGGTTGCGGGTACGACGAGTCTGGTAGGACATGGCAGTCCGGCGTATGTGGGTATGGGGCGACCTAAAGGCGCGGAGGAGATGCGCGACCCGGAGAAGGCGGACATTTTTATCGCTGAATTCAAGGAGTTTGAGAAGAAGGGGACTCTTCCGCGCTTTATGATAATGTCGCTAGGCGAAAATCACACGCACGGAACCGCGACCGGGCAGCATACTCCCAGAGCGTGCGTCGCCTCTAATGACTACGCGCTGGGCAAAATCGTGGAGGCGATTTCGCACAGTAGCGTCTGGAAAGAGACGGCTATCTTCGTAATTGAGGACGACGCGCAGAACGGACCCGACCATGTAGATTCGCACAGAACGCCCGGTCTGGTGATTAGCCCCTACACAAAGCGAAAATATGTGGACAGCACGATGTACAACACGACCTCCATGCTTCGCACAATGGAGCTGATACTGGGGCTACCCCCCATGACTCAGTACGACGCTTCCGCGACTCCGCTCTTCGCGAGTTTCACGAACGTCGCAAATACGACTCCGTTCACCGTAATACCGCCGACCTATAACCTTGCCGAGATGAATATGGCGACGGCTTACGGGGCGCGGGAGTCGAATAAGATGGATTTTCGCGGATACGATAGGGTGGATGAGGACGCGCTGAACCGCATTTTGTGGGTCAGCGTTAGAGGAGCGCGAGCGCAACTCCCCGCCCCGTCTCGTAGCGCGATGGTAACGCCGGAAGGGCGCGTCTCTCTGGTACGCTACAGAGCGCGCGACACAGACGATTAGAAAAGGAGCCGACATCATGAGCAGAGATTCTGAGCGTGTAGCGAGTAATCTGGTCTGTTTTATGCTGGGCGCGGCGGTGGGAGCCGCCGTCGCACTGCTCTACGCCCCGCAGGAGGGCGCGGAGACTCGCAAACAGATAGGCGACAAGGCGCAGGATGCGCGGGTGAAGGCGGAAGCCGCCGCGCAGTCCGCAAAAGAGACGCTGGCGGCGGTCTCGGAGAAGGTGCAGGCTTTGCGCCGTTCGTCGCCTCCCGCCGCAGAAGCGCCTCCCGTAGAAGCGGCGAGCGAGGGAGACGAGGACTTCGCGGTGTGATAGGTAGGCGAAATAGAGGATTTTCGCGTCTCCGAGTCGGAATAGAGGGAAAGCCAATTTTCGGAAGGAGCCTGTGTAACTTGAAACTCCGCCCTCTACTCCTACTCCTCATCTTCTGCCTGCTCTATAGCCCCGCGCTAGGGCGGGCGCAAGACCGTCTGGACGCGATACGTCAGCGCGGCGAACTTATTATCGCAACAGACGCAACCTATCCCCCCTTCGAGTTTCGCGAGAAGGAACAACTGCTTGGTTTCGATGTAGAACTCGGTAACGAGATAGGGCGCGAACTGGGCGTAAAGGTGCGCTGGCTCAACCTCGAATGGTCAGGCGTACTGGGTTCATTGGAGAGCGGGAAGTGCGACCTCGTGATGGCGGGAGTCACGATAACAGAGGAGCGCAAGAAGAAAGGGTATCTCTTCTCGCGCCCCTACTTCCTGTCTGGGCAGACCATAGCGCGGCGCAAGGGCGATACCCGTATCCAAAAAGGGACGGATTTGAAGGGCTACCGCGTCTCTGTGCAGATGCAGACGACGGGGCAGTTCGCCGCGGAACGCATGGGGGTTCCCAAAGACCGCCTCTCCAAGTTCGATGCGCTCCCCGATGGCTTGATGGATGTTCGCAACGGGAAGTCCGACGCGCTCGTGGCAGACCTCCCTGCCCTCAAGGAGCTACTCCGCAAGAACTTCCCCGAAATCGAAATGACGGGCGGTCTGATAACGGAGGAGAACGTGGGGCTTGTCGCGTGGCGCTCCTCCATTACGCTGATGTCCGGGGTCAACCACGCCCTCGAAAAAATTATGGTGGATGGACGCTACGCCGCTATCTACAACAAGTGGATAGGCGAGACGCTCACGACGCGGGTGATAGGAGGGCTAGATAAGGCGCGGAAAGCGGGTTCCGATGTTCCCGAATGGCTGAACAACTCTGGCAAAACCGCCCCGAACGACCCCGCGAAAAACGCCGACAAGCGCCCCAACTCCGCGCTGAGTATCCGCTGGGATGTGATACGCGAGGCGTTGCCGACGATGGGGCGCGGCGCGAAAATCACGCTGAAAATCACGCTTCTAACGCTACTGTTTGGCATTCCGGGAGGGCTTTTGGTCGCTTTGGGGCGCATTTCCCGCTTTCCGTTTCTACGTTGGCTCATGGTTGCGTATATCGAAGTGGTACGCGGAACGCCCCTCCTTATGCAGATTTACGTCATCTACTTCGTGCTACCCGCCCTGAAAATAGACTTTCAGCCGGAGGCGGCGGGGGTTCTCGCCCTCTCCCTCAACGCGGCGGCGTATATCGCCGAGATATTTCGCGCTGGTATCGAGAGCATAGACACGGGGCAGATGGAGGCGGCGCGTTCGTTGGGTATGGACTATCTCGGCGCGATGCGCTGGGTGGTTCTCCCGCAGACGTTTCGGCGCGTACTGCCTCCGCTCACCAATGAGGCTATCGCGCTCCTCAAAGACTCGTCGCTGGTCTCAGTGGTCGCCGTCGCCGAACTGATGCGCGAAGGCAAGGAGATTGCGACGAACTCCGGATCCGCCACCACCGTCTACCTTGCGATAGCGGCTATCTACCTCGCCCTCACCCTCCCCCTCACCTATCTAGCGCGGCAGTTGGAGATACGCTGGCAACCCATTAGCCAACCCCGCAGAAAATCTCTCTGGTCGCGAAAAGGAGCCTGACGACGATGCCTATCTTAGAAATCACGAAACTGCATAAGAGTTTTGGGGCGCTGGAGGTGCTGAAAGGGGTCAGTCTGAGCGTGGATGAGGGGGAGGTTATAGCGATGATTGGGGCTTCGGGGAGCGGGAAGTCCACGCTTCTGCGCTGTATCAATCGTCTGGAAACCCCGACGGGCGGCAGCGTCGTGTTCGAGGGTAAGGAGGTGACAGCGCAGAACGTGAACCGTATTCGGCGCGAGGTCGGCATGGTCTTCCAACGTTTCAATCTGTTTCCACACCTTACCGCCCTACAAAACGTGACTCTCGCTCCGCTCAAAGTGATTGGAACGAGCAAAGAGCAGGCGAATCGGGACGGAATGACCTGTTTGGAACAGGTGCAACTCGCCGTGAAAGCCAATAACTATCCGGGCGAACTCTCTGGCGGACAACAGCAGAGAGTCGCAATAGCGCGGGCGTTGGCGTTGCGCCCGAAGCTTCTTCTCTTCGACGAGCCTACCTCCGCCCTAGACCCGGAGTTGGTGGGCGAAGTGTTGGCGGTTCTGCGCCAACTGGCGCAAGAGGGGCGCACTATGATTATAGCGACGCACGAGATGGGCTTTGCGCGGGAGGTCGCGCATCGCGTTATCTTCTTAGACGAGGGCGTGATTTGCGAGGAGGGACGCCCCGAACAGGTTTTTACGCAGCCGCGTGAGGAGCGCACACGCGCTTTTCTAGCGAGAGTGCTGAACAGGTGAACAGAGGGCAGGCGCTGAAAGTATCTGCCTACAAAGTGCGCCCGCCCTACGGAAGGATTGATAGTTGCAGTTGAAAAGCGTACAGCCTCTCACCCCCGTAGGCGCGGTGTTCTGTACGCTCTGCCAGCGCCCCCTATCTCCCCGCCCCCCTAAACAGACACTAGGGCGCGGCGTTCACAATAGCGGCGAAGTCCTGCGCTTTCAGGCTCGCCCCGCCCACCAACGCCCCATCTATGTTCGGTTTCGCAAGTAGCGCTTCCGCGTTTCCTGCGTTCACGCTACCGCCGTACTGAATATGAAGCGCCTCAGAGACTTCAGAGCCATAGAGGTCGGCGACGGCGCTACGCACTACGCCGCACACTCTATCCGCTTCGTCCGCCGCGCAGACCTCGCCTGTGCCAATCGCCCAGACGGGTTCATACGCAAAAATGACTTCGGTAGCGTCCGCCGCGCTCACTTCGGAGAGAGCGGCTTTGGTTTGAGCGGCGACTACGGAATCGGTGTTTCCCGCCTGACGTTCGCTCAAGGTCTCTCCAACGCAACATATCGGCGTAAGGTTATTGGCGAGGGCGGCGCGTAGTTTCAGGTTTACAGTAGCGTCGCTGTCGCCAAAATAGGCAAGAACGGTCGGGGTGAAGTCGGGTTCCGGTACGCCAAAGCGTCCGCGACACTCAGAGTGTCCCACAATAACGTACTCGCATCCCAAATCGAGTAACATAGACGCGGAGACCTGCCCCGTATAAGCGCCCTTCGCTTTCCAGAAGAGGTCTTGTCCGCCTAGAGCGATATTCGTGTCCGCAATCACGTCGCTCACAGTTTCGAGGTTGATGGCGGGCGGGCAGACAATGATTTTCGCAGTAGCGTCTACAACGAGGGGAATCAACTCGGTAAGCAGAGCCTCCGCAGAAGCGCGGGTTCCGTTCATCTTCCAGTTTCCAGCAATAATGGTCTGACGCATAGCGTTTGGTAAATCTCCTTTAGTAGGTGGGGTTAGTGTTCCGTCGAGAAGCGAGGCAACGACGGAAAGGCACAGATATTGTACCCGCCAACCCGCCATAAGCCCACCGTTTTTCACTTCTAGTAAGAGTTCACTCTTTTCAAAATTAAATGCACGAAATCCAAGAGTTACTTGGAAGGGTTACGGGAACTTGGCGCTTAACCTCACCCAACCTCTCCTAGCCCTCACCCCCTGCCCCTTCTCCCAATTCTGGG